>CAIRSO010000194.1 GCA_903881215.1 uncultured Bacteroidia bacterium | reverse complement strand
CCCCCAGTCTCCCAGTCTCCAACTACTTGTCCAACTCAGAAATTCTCATTTATACACCTTCATCCTACTCAACGCCTCCTGGTATCTCTTTGCATTTCTGTTGTGTTCGGACAAGGTTTTGGCAAAGTTGGTATAGCCGGAGAAATCTTCTTTTGCACAGAAATAGTAGTAATCATGTACTTTGAAATTAAGTACTGCCTCCAGGGCGGCGATCTCCGGAATATTAATGGGTCCTGGTGGAAGTCCTGCATTTTTATAAGTATTGTACGGACTGTCCACTTCGAGTTGAGCCGTGAGAATCCGTCGGATGGTGAAATCCCCCAGAGCAAAGCGGATGGTTGGATCGGCCTGAAGTGGCCAATTCTTTTTCAAGCGGTTTAGATAAACACCCGCTATCAATGCACGATCATCGTTTTTATTGCTCTCTTCCTGCACGATCGAAGCCAGAGTTGCCACCTGCTCAGAAGTGAGACCAATACTTTTTGCTTTCTGCTTTCTTGCATCATTCCAAAATAGTTCGTATTCCCGTTTCATCCTGGTAAGGAAACCTGAAGGTGTGATGGTCCAGTAAACCGAATAACTGTTCGGGATGAAAAGAGCAGGTAATGCAGCAGGTAAAAAGCCCATCCGTATGGTGTTGGAATCATTTCTGAAAAGTGTAATAAAAGAACTGGAGTCGCACATCAACTGTTTGGCAAGCTTTCCAGCCAAGTCTTCCAAAGTTCGGACACTATTAAACTTCAACATCACCGGCGACTGTGCTCCGGACCTCAGCACATTTATCAATTCGTTGTTGCTCCAGCCTGTTTTTATTCTGTAAGCCCCCGGTCTGACATTGGTGTCATATTCTTTGATCTCTGAAAAGCGCTCAAAAGATGCCACATTTTTTAGGCACTCATTCTCCTTCAGAAGTTTAACTACCTGTCCAAAAGTATCTTTTTCATGTATGAAAAGAAGATGTTCTTTGACGACATTCGGACCATAATAAATAGTATAAAGGTGGTTGATCCAAAAGGCAGACAGTAATAGAATGAACAGTAAAAGCGTGAGAATCTTTTTCCATGGACTCATCTTGAGAAAAAGAGAACAACAGTTCAGTAGGATCCGTTTTATTCTTGCCCCAACTGCATAAAACAGGGTAATAGACCATGAAAGGAACCGCTTTATTTTTGCTCCAAAAGGTCGAATTAAAGCACAGCATCTCCTCAGAACCAGTTTTAAACTGACTCCCATTTGAAGGATAGTACTTATCATCGGATTTAGCTTCGCCATTTATCTTCCCAAAAATACAATTTAAAAGCAATTTGTTCAACTGCCAAGTCAAATGTTTGCATTATTTTCAAGGGCTATAAGGGTAAAAATTGTATTTTTGCAGTCAAAACCAGCAGAATAAAATTTTCGATTATGCATCAGATCAAATTGGCAGATAACATCTATTTTTTAGGCTTCAATGACCGTCGAACAGCCCTTTTTGAAAATATTTGGCCCATACCGGATGGGATCTCCTACAATTCCTATTTAATTGTTGATGAAAAGGTCGCTTTGGTGGATACCATGGAGCGGGCGAACATCGAGGATTACCTGGAGAGAATTGAAGAAATCATTGGCTCCCGTCCAATTGATTACCTGATCATCAATCACATGGAGCCGGATCATTCTGGATCCATGAAAGCCATTGTAAACAAATATCCCGACATCACGCTGGTCGGGAACAAGAAGACCTTTGGCATAGCCGAGAATCTGGGCTACAATCCGGAAAAGATTTTTGAGGTTCATGATAATTCCACCCTTGATCTTGGGGAAGTTAAATTGCAGTTCCAGACCATTCCGATGGTGCACTGGCCTGAAACAATGGTCACCTACGATGAGACGCACAAGATACTTTTTTCGGGGGATGCTTTTGGGAGTTACGGTACCCTGGATGGCGGAGTTTTCGACGATGAAATCAACCTCGATTTTTACGAGGTGGATGTGATGCGTTATTTTACCAATATTGTTGGCAAATACTGTGCGCATACGCAGCGGGCCATCAAGAAACTGGCTCCGCTGGATATCAAAATGATTGCAGCCACCCACGGACCAATCTGGCGCACAAACCTGGAATGGGTACTAAGCCGTTATAGCAAATGGAGCTCATATGTAAAAGAACAAGGTTGCATCATCGTCTATGGTTCGATGTATGGAAATACCCAAAAAATGGCCGAAGTAATTGCCCGACAGCTCAGTGAACGGGGTATCAAAAATATACGGGTGTACGATTCCTCCAAAACACATCCTTCCTATATCATCAACGACATCTTCAGATACAAAGGCTTGATCATTGGAAGCTGCGCCTACAACAATGCTCTTTTTCCCAATGTTGAAACACTGCTTTCAACCATCGAACACATGGCTGTTAAGAATAATTATTTTGCCATTTTCGGCAATTTCCTTTGGAATGGGGGAGGAGTAAGAAACCTGAATAAATTTGCCGAGAAGATGAATTGGGAAACTGTTTATGAATCGGTCGAAGAAAAGGGAAGTCTAAAGCAGGAGAAATTTTTAAAGTGCATCGATCTGGCCAATGCCATGGCAGATAAATTACTGGCAATGTGATTTTTTTCACTTTCCGAAGATAGAAACACACCAGTCAGACCGTTCGAATCTTCCGAGGAATTGTAAACCTAGTGAACTTGCTTTATCTTTTATTGCTGCAAGATCGGCTGTGTAAAATCCGCTCATGACTAGCACCCCTTTTTGCTTAAGTACTTTACAATAGTCTGGCATATCCTGCAACAAAATGTTCCGCTGAATATTGGCAAGGACGATGTCAAATTGCTGGTCAGTGAGAAAACTTGCATCACCCAATCTTACCAGGATATTGCCGATCTGATTCAGCTCTGCATTTTCGATGGTGTTGTTGACCGACCATTCATCAATGTCAATCGCAGTAATCTCGGCGGCGCCTTTCATGGAGGCAAGGATCGAGAGAATGCCTGACCCGCAGCCCATATCCAGAACATGCTTACCATTGAAATCTAATTCCAGCATAGCCTTGATCATCAGGTGCGTGGTCTCATGGTTTCCGGTCCCGAAAGCCATCCTGGGATTGATGATAATTTGAAACCTGGCGTCTGGATAAATATCATGAAACGGTGCACGAACCATGCACTGATCTTCAATCAGCAAAGGCTCAAAATAATTTTGTTCCCACACTTCATTCCAGTTTTGGTCGGCAATTACTTCCACCGTATGGTGAAAAGTAAAAAATTCGTTCTGCTGCAGATTATTGGCAAGAAGAAGTTTCAGAGTAAAACTTCCTGATGGGATGTATGCTTCAATACCTGTTTCCGTTTCGACAAAACTTTCGAAACCGGCATTGCCAAGCTCTGCCATCAGGATTTCCCGGGCAAGCTCTGTATCCGGTGTAAGTGTGCAAGTTACCTTCGTATATTCCATGGAGAAGTGACTAAAGTTAGAAAAGTGCCTAGAGTATTTAAAGTGCCT
>CAIRSO010000193.1 GCA_903881215.1 uncultured Bacteroidia bacterium | reverse complement strand
AGATTTCATGGGTTAACTATAGAATTTTAATTATAATTTTGACTATACTATTGAATATTTTTAGAAGCAAGTGCAAATATAAAAAATAAATCAACCTGGCAAAATTAGAATCAATTGAAAAGGGGATATTATCAACTAAACCTATGCTGGATCTGATGGGGATTTTCAAATAGCAATTTCCCTGAATCTTATCAGTTGTTCCTTCCAAATTTCGGTGTCCTGAGGAAGAAAGGTTTTGGTGTCAAAAGACCTGCCAACCATCTGTCTGATTTCATCGAGACTTTCAACTGCCTTCATGGCTTTTGCCTGTATCAGAATATTTCCTATGGCAGTAGCTTCGGTGGGACCAGCCTGTACCGGCAACCCGAGCGCATTGGCGGTATACTGACATAGAAGCTCATTGTTTGCACCTCCGCCTATGACGTGTATTACTTCAATTGGGTGGGAAATAACAGATAAAATAGACTCCAGTGTTAGCCTGTACTTCATCGCCAGACTTTCAAAGATGCACCTGATAAATTCACCATGCGTTTCAGGATGTACTTGTCCGGTTTTGTGGCAAAAATCGGAAATAGCCAGAGGCATATCGGTAGGATTCAAAAAACTTGGATCATCTGGATCTATCAAACATTTAAATGGTTGTGAATGGGTACTTAAATCAACCATTTCACTCCATGAATAATTGACTTTATGAGACCAGCTTTTTCTGCATTCCTGCAAAAGCCACATTCCCATGATGTTTTTAAGGAAGCGGGTTGTCCCTTCAACACCTCCTTCATTGGTGAAATTGAGGTCAAGTATCTCTTTGGAAATAAGTGGCTTGTCTGTTTCAATTCCCATTAGGGACCAAGTGCCGGAGCTAATATAAGCCCAATTCTTTCCGGTAGCAGGCACAGAAACGATGGCTGAAGCTGTGTCATGTGATGCGACAGCGATTACAGGTATGTCAAGACTACCCGTTTCTTTTTGCACTTCAGTCTTGATTTTACCCAACATCGTTCCTGGTAAGACTATTTCCTGCATCAGTGAAGGATCTGCTCCTATGGCCTTGAAAAGCCGTTTCTCCCAGGCTAATTTGCCCGGTTGCAGAAGCTGTGAAGTAGATGCGATAGAAAATTCATTCTTTTTGACACCGCAAAATAGATAGGAAAGCGCATCCGGCATGAAAAGCAAATCTTTTCCTATTTGGTATTGAGGAGCTTTTGATTGATGATTGACAAACAATTGAAACAGGGAGTTAAACTGCATCAGCTGAATACCTGTCATCAGATAAAGTTCTTCTTTGGGAATAATTTTATAAAAATCTTCCATGGCATGATCTGTCCGGTGGTCCCGGTAGGCATAAGGAAGAGAGGCTATCATGCCTTCCTTGTCAATAAACGCAAAATCGACTCCCCAGGTATCGATGGCGATTGAGTCGGGCTGAACGCCAAAATCGCGGATGCATTTTTTGAGTCCGGTTTTTAGTTCATCAAAAATGGAGAAAATATTCCAATAGAAGTGGTTATCGATTTCCACCATTCGATTTTCGAACCGGTGGATCTCAGTTAATTTCAGTCGATGGTCTGAAATCGTACCCAACATCGCCCTGCCAGAAGAGGCCCCAAGATCGAATGCGAGAAAATTGCTTGTGTTCATAGATATGGGAAGAAAAATATTAAAATATGGAAGATCAGACAGGAGGTAAAGATAGCAAAACAGCTTGCAAATTTGTTAGCTTTGCCAGACCATTACCGATTTTTTAACATATTTAAAAGAGATTAAATGAAAAATCTGTTGCTACTAGTTGCTTTCGTTTTGACTTTCAACCATGCATTTCCCCAAGGTGGAAAAGTAATAGAATCGCTTACTTTTATTTCGAAGTCAAACACTAAAATGAACTATTCCGTTTACCTGCCGGAAGACTATGCTACTTCTCAACGCAGTTATCCTGTCGTATATTTGTTGCATGGATATTCTGATGACGAGACCGGCTGGATCCAGTATGGAGAGGCGAACCGTATTGCTGACAAAGGAATCGCAGAGGGCAAGATTCCTCCTTGCATCATCATTATACCGGATGGGAGAGTTACCTGGTACTGTAACAGCTACGACAAGAAAAACATATGGGAAGATACGTTTGTCAATGAATTTATCCCTTTTGTCGAAAAAGAATATCGAGTCCGTTCAAAGAAAGAATACCGGGCAATTGCCGGACTCTCAATGGGAGGATTTGGTGCTCTGAAACTTTCAATGAAGCACAATGATCTGTTCTCAACTTGTGTAGCGTTGAGCTCAGGTACCTTTACTGATGAGGAGATAGTTGCAAAATCTGAGAAAGAGTATGAGATGTACTTTTCAGGCTTGTTTGGCAAGAGTCTTCAGGGAGATAGCCGCCTGAATGAAGCCTGGAAAGCCAACAATCCTCTTGACCTCATTCATTCAATTCCGCTCGACAAGCTAAAAACAGTTAGATTTTGGATCGATTGTGGCGATGACGATTTTCTATGCAACGGTAATTCTGCACTTCACGTTGAAATGCGTAAACTCGGTATTCCTCACGAATACAGGGTTAGAGACGGAGGTCACTCATGGAGTTATTGGAGAACAGGTCTGGCAACGGGTTTGGAGTATATTGGGGAGAAATTTCACCGATAGAGATTTTGGATTTTCGATTTTGGAATACGGTTTATCAGAAATTACGTAACAATCGAAGAGAATTGAGATGGATGCGCAATTGAAAATCCAAAATCCAAAATTATTTATTGAACAGCATTTTTTCCAAATCCGTCCTCCCCATCTTCCTTAGTTCGTTGAGCAAATCCCGTCGATATTCATTCTTGTACCAGAAAAAGAACTTTCGTTGGGCAAGTTTCTGCTCAGATGTTTTGGCAGTATATATTTTCTCGAGTGTATAAGGGTGGTATCCTGAATAATAGATCACAGTTGCCAGGGTCATTGGAGTAGGAGTAAAGTCCTGAATCTGTTCCAGTTTAAAATTCAGGTCTTTGGTTTTGGCTGCCAATTCAGCCATGGCCTCGACGGTGCTTCCTGGATGACTTGAAATAAAATAGGGAATCAGTTGCTGCTTCAATCCGTATTTTTCATTGGTATCGTCAAAAAACTTCTTGAGCTTCAAGAACTGTGAAAAGGAAGGTTTTCTCATCACAGATAATACCTGGTCGGCTGTATGCTCCGGTGCAACCTTGAGCCGCCCAGAGACATGATTACCGATGACCTGATCCAAATAGGCAAGATTGCCTTTGTTGATAGTTTCATCGTTTACCCTGTGAAATACCAGATCGTAACGGATGCCACTGCCTATGAAGGCCTTTTTTACCCCTTTAATGCCAGCTGCCTTTTCATAAAGCAGACTCATTGGCCGATGGTCTGTGTTCAGATTTTTGCAGACTGATGGATGGATACAGGATGGTCGTTTGCATAGCTTGCAAATAGAAAGATCAATTCCGGCCATCTTGTACATGTTGGCAGAAGGACCGCCAATGTCTGAGATGTAGCCCTTGAAATCCGGCATATTTACCACCTGTTCAACCTCCCGAAGTACGGACTCTTCAGATCTGGAGGCAATGAATTTTCCCTGATGGGCTGAGATCGTGCAAAATCCGCATCCTCCGAAACAGCCCCGGTGGATGTTGATGGAATGTCGGATCATTTCATATGCAGGAATCGCACCTTTCCCATTGTATTTTGGATGTGGCAAACGCGTATACGGTAGGTTGCTGAAATGATCTGCCTCATTGGTAGATAAGGGTAACCAGGCCGGATTGATTACAACTATTTGATTGTCATGCCTTTGCAGGAGACGGGTATCCGACTCCATTCGGTTCGACTCCTCTTCAATGACCTTGAAGTTTTTGGCATAGTTGATCCTTTCTGTCTTACAGGACTCAAAACCAAATAGTTCAAGGTCTTTCCATTTATCATTTGTCGGTGCTACCTGATCCACCTGAACTATAAAAGCAGTTTGTGGGATGTCTGTGAGTTCTTTAATTGATTTGCCTGAGCGGAGCTGTTCAATCAAGGCAACTAGAGATTTTTCACCCATGCCATAAAATAGCATATCTGCCTGACTTTCAATAAGAATACTCGGCTTTAGCTGATCAGACCAATAATCATAATGGGTGACCCGACGCAGAGAAGCTTCAATTCCACCAATAATTATGGGTACCTCCGGATAAAGCTTCTTTATAATATTGGAATAAACGATAGTAGCGTAATCAGGGCGTGCACCGGCTCTGTCACCTGGGGTATAGGCATCGTTCGAACGTTTTCTCTTGTTGGCGGTATAGTGGTTTACCATGGAATCCATGCACCCGGCGGTGATGGCAAAGAATAGCCGTGGCTTACCCATTTTCTTGAAATCCCGAAGATCGTCCTGCCAGTTGGGTTGAGGTACAATGGCGACTTTCAGTCCTTCTCTTTCCAAAATGCGGCCTATTACCGCTGTACCAAAAGAGGGATGGTCTACATAGGCATCTCCTGAGAAGAGGACCACATCAACCTCTTCCCAACCCAAAGCCCGTACCTCCTTGATGGTCGTGGGCAGCCAATCGCTTAACCTATGTTCATTCAAAATCAAATCTCTTTGGGGTAAAATTACATCATTTACCAATGAAATTGCCAACTTCAGGCCATTATTAATCTTTTCGAGGTGAGAAATGCTATGATTTAAATTTGAATCTGACCTTATATATAAAGTCAATTCTTTATATTTGGAGAGTTAAGAGGCCTTATTCACAGACTAACCGAACGTGCAGTGTATCAAAGATGAAACAACTAACGGTTAGTAAAAATGTTAAATTTTAGTCCTATGAAGCTGGTCAAACCGCAAGATTTAATCAAGGCTAGTCCATTTATACAATATCTTGGAGGCGAGAATTTCGCCAAACTTTTGATGCATCTGCTGAGTTTTCACAAGATCAACGATTTGTATGAAAATGTGAGTCAAAAGCATGGCATCGACTCCATTGATGCCATCATTAAGTACCTGAATGTCAAGCTCGAATTTGACGAGAATGATCTGAAGAAGTTACCTGCTGATGGGAGTTTTATTACGGTTTCCAATCACCCTTTTGGAGGAATTGATGGAATTTTACTGATAAAATTGCTCTCGCTGGCAAGGGGAGACCACAAGGTCATAGCTAATTTCCTGTTGAAGAAAGTAGAACCCATTTCTGACTATTTTCTTGCTGTCAATCCTTTTGAGAACATGCCTGAAGCAGGATCCAGCATTGCCGGACTGAAGACTGCCATCGACCATCTTCACAACGGAGGAGTGTTGAGCTTTTTTCCAGCGGGAGAAGTATCTACCAACTATGCTTCCTCTCTGATTACTGACAGGGAATGGCTGGTTTCTGCCCTCCGGTTCATCAAAAAAAGCAAAGTTCCGATTGTACCGATCTATTTTCATGGGACCAATAGCCGTCTTTTCCATCTCCTGGGCAGAATACATCCATCATTAAGAACCGCCAAATTGCCCTCTGAACTTATCAACAAAAGGAATAAAACGATTAAAGTCAGAATTGGGAATCCCATTTCGGTAAAAGAACAGGATAATTTCACAGACATTCATCAATTTGGCCGTTACCTTCGCACAAAGACATACTGTTTGGATTCGGGCATTGAAGTGAAGAGATTTTTCAACTACTCACTAAAGAGCGATCTGAAACCCGAAGAAATAGTTTGCCCTCAGCCGCAGGAACTTATTGAAAGAGAGATTTCTTTGCTCAAAAGGGACCATTTTCTTTTCAGTGTCAAGAATTTCGATGTTTTTTGTGCTCCAACCAAAAATATTCCAGTCATCCTGAATGAATTGGGTCGTTTGAGGGAGATCACCTTCCGGGAAGTTGGTGAAGGAACAAACCATTCAACTGATTTTGATGAGTTTGACCTATATTACCACCAGCTGATCATCTGGGATACCACAGAGAAAATGATTGTTGGTGGTTATCGGATTGGGATGGGAGCTGAAATCATGGAACAGTTTGGCGTTGGTGGATTTTATACCCAAAGTTTGTTCAAAATGCGAAATGGTTTCAAAAATACCCTACGTCAATCTCTCGAGCTTGGACGATCATTTATAGTAAAGGAATACCAAAGAAAACCCCTTCCGCTCTTTCTGCTTTGGAAAGGGATTCTATTTTTTCTGCTCAAGAATCCCGAATATCGCTATCTCATTGGTCCGGTTAGTATTAGCAATACCTATTCAGAGAAATCAAAGGAGCTTATTATCAGATATATAATGGCTAATTATTATGATTATGAAAAGGCGGCTCTGGTAAAACCACGTAATCGTTTTAAGGTAAAGACCAAGGATGTTCACCTGAATGATGCCATGATGCACCTTTCTCCTCAGTTAAGTTCCCTGGATAAGTTTATCGGTGATGTAGATCAAAACAACAACGGATTGCCGGTACTTTTGAAAAAATATTTGGGATTGAATGCTAAAATTATTGCATTCAATGTGGATCCAAAGTTCAATAATTGTGTGGATGGAATGATCGTACTGGACATTTATGATATCCCACAAGATACCATTGAGTCACTTACCAAAGAGTTTAATGATTTGAGTCTTCTCAATAGGTTTTATGCCAACAGGGAGATTGAGGGAAATGTAGAAATTTGAAAATGTGGAAAGCAGATAAAGATATGGAGTAATGCAAACTAAGCTGGGAGCGTCTTAATTTTCAAATTTTCAAATTTTCAAATTATTTTTCAATCCTGATTCTGGCGTCCACTGCCACTATTTTATCTCCTCTGCCCATTAACGGATTGATATCCATCTCTTTAATTTCGGTAGCAAAGCGTAGCATGGATGAGAGTCGTACGATGATTTCGGCAAATTTTTTCCTGCTTACCCCACATTTTCCTCTGAATCCTTTGATAATAGGATAAGCTTTGAGGTTACGGATCATGGAGTTAGCTTCTTCAAAAGTCAATGGCGCAAGTCCGGAAGTTGTGTCTTTCAATACTTCTACAAAGATCCCACCAATTCCGCACAGAACCACATGACCAAATTTTGGTTCATAACTGGCCCCGACGAAAAGTTCAATACCTTCAGCCTGTTCTGCTATTAAAACGGCTGTGGTATCCTTGATTTTCATCATTCTGTTAAATTCCACACCGACCATTTCCTTCGAGCGAATGTTTAAAGTGACACCACCCACATCTGTTTTATGAATGGGACCCACAACTTTCATGACCAGAGGAAATCCAATTTTCATAGCAGCTGCGATGGCTTCCTTTTCGCTATTTGCAATTATTTCCCTTACTACCGGGATCGATGCTGCTGCAAGAAGCTGTTCGACCAGATCAGGTGACAAATAGCCATTTGGGCTGCTGTCGATGATGCGTCTGATGCGTGGAACATCTACTCCATCCAGGTAAATCTCCTGTCCGGATGGTTTAGGTGTGAGTTTTACCCGTGTAAGTGCTTTCCCCAAAAGAACTTCGTCCGGAAAGTTCACATTTCCATGTGAAAGGAAATAGGCCAGATCCTTTTTTACATTCATCACGGAAGGCAAAATAGGGTAGATTGGTTTTTTGCATTGTTTCATCTTTCTGTCCAGAACTTCATAGACATCTTTCACGGAAGTGAGACCCGGACTCCCAAAAATGACTGCCATCCCGTCAATATCATCCATTTCATTTTCTACGGTATCAATAATCAGATCCAGTTGTTCAGCATTTCCTGTTGCAAGGAAATCTATGGGATTTTCAACCGAAGATCCAGGTGAAAGGGCTTTCAATAACCTTTGCTTGACCGGTGAATCAGGAATATTGGGAATATTGACACCCCCTGCCTCCAGGGCATCCGTAAGCATGACAGCCGGTCCACCGGCATGGGTGATAATGGCCATATTCTTCCCGTTCATCTGCTTAGACATCAACACACAAGCGACTGTCGTAAGTTCTTCGCGGCCATAGCACCTCACGATTCCTGCTTTGCGAAAGAGGGCTTCAACAGCAGAATCAGAACTGGCCATCGCACCTGTATGGGAAGATGCGGCGCGGCTACCTGCGGCAGAACTTCCGGCTTTTATAGCAGCAAGTCTGAACCCTTTTTTTACCAGAGAGATGGAATGAAAGAGAAACTTATCCGGATTATGGATGGTTTCAATATAGAGCAGCTTGACATTGGCGGCAGATTCACGCTCCGCGTTAATATCCCAGTATTCCAACACCTCTTCCACTCCCAGCTGGGCCGAGTTTCCGACAGATATCACTCTGGAAAAAGTGAGCCCTTTTGGTATGGCAGACTCCATGATAAAAACTGCGGTAGCACCCGATCCGGAAACAAAATCAACTCCGGTTGGTTCTAGTCTGGGTATTGGCTCTGTAAAAACACCGGCATAATCGTGTGTGAGCATACCGATACAGTTGGGCCCGATCAGGCAGGCACCTGCATTGTTGATTAACTCGACTATTTCATGCTCAAGTGCTGCTCCTTCTTGACCCATTTCGCTGAATCCACCCGAGATAATGATAAAAGCTTTGGTGTTTTTTTCTGAGGTAAGAACTGAAACAGCTTCCCCGCAGCTCTTGGCAGGAATGGCTAAAATGGCCATCTCAACTTCAGGAAGATCGCTTACTGATGCGTATGTCGGAACACCCTGGACTGAAACATCATTGGGATTTACAGCATAAATAGCCCCCTTAAATTCATGCTCAAGCAGATTTTTCAGGATCTTACCACCCGGTTTTGTGACGTTGTTGGAAGCGCCAATTACCACGATGCTGGCGGGGGAGAGGAGTTGTCTGTTTAGCATAAAAAGTACTTAGAGTTTGGAGTACTTAAAGTACTTAGAGTTTGGAGTCCATCACTTTAAGTACTCCAAACTCTAAGTATTCTAAGTACTTTTGTTCGTTTTGTGGGTATATTTGAATAGGAACGGGAATGCCAATCCTAGCACCAGGGCGTAAGCCGCAAACACCATCCAGATATGCGGCCAGTCTTTTATTCCGTCTTTGGTAAACAAATCCACCACAAAGCCACTGGATACACCGCCCAGATATGCTCCGAAGCCATTGGTCATGATCATGAACAACCCTTGTGCGCTTGCCCTGATGCCTGGTTCTGCCTCCATTTCTACGTAAAGAGAGCCTGATATATTGAAAAAATCAAATGCCATGCCATAGATGATCATGGATAGGATTAATAGCGCCAGTCCGGAACCGGGATTGCCGATTCCAAAAAGAGCAAACCTCAAGACCCATGCAAAGATGCTGATAATCATCACCTTCTTGATGCCGAACCGTTTTAGGAAGAATGGGATGGTCAGGATGAAAAGCGTTTCTGAAATTTGGGAAACGGAAAGCAACAAGGTTGGATGTTTGACTGCAAAGGAATCTTTGTACAAGTCAAATTTTGAAAAATCGTCAAGGAAAGAGCCTCCGAATGTGTTTGTGATCTGAAGTGCTGCACCGATTAGCATGGCAAAAATAAAGAATACTGCCATTTTCCTTCTTTTGAAAAGAACGAAAGCATCCAGCCCAAGGGCCGAAAGCCAGGACCCGTCTCTTTTGGCCCTTGCAGGAGGACAAGCTGGTAAAGTGAAGGCATATACTCCCAAAAACAGGGCGGTAATTCCGCTCACATAAAGTTGAGCCGGGCTCCTGGCCCAGCCCAAAAGGTCGACGATCCACATAGCAAATATAAAGCCGACTGTCCCCCAAACACGGATAGGTGGAAAATCTTTTACCACATCAAATCCTTTTTGCAGGAGAATATTGTACGATACGGCACTGTTTAGGGCGATTGTTGGCATATAGGCCATGGCATTGAAAAGCATGACCCAATACATGACAACAGGATCAGTAACCGTTGAAGCCCAGAAAAGTAATACGGCCCCAACCAGATGGCACATCCCTAGTACTCTTTCGGCATTGATCCACCGGTCAGCAACAATTCCTAGCAATCCAGGCATAAAAAGTGCTGCAAGTCCCATGGTTGCATAAACTCCACCAACTTGTCCGCCGGTAAATTTTAGCGGTCCCATCATGTATCCGCCCAACGAGATTAGCCACGATCCCCATACGAAGAACTGGAGAAAGTTCATCAGGGTTAGCCTAGTTTTGATGTTCATAAGTTAAACTGCTGTTTGGTTATAAATTCGAATATAAAATAGGATAAAAAAAACGGCATTAGCCGCTTTTTTTATCCTATTTTATGAACAATTTCCAGATTTGCCTGCCCAACTTCAATGGCCTTCAGATTGAGTGGAATCATTTTATGGTGTCTTTCGGGCAATGATTTTTCAAGTCCTTTTTTGACATTTTCCAGTTTGATAACGGGCTTGGCCTGCAGGAATGCACCCAATACGATCATATTGAAAGTAAGCGGATTACCCATTTCAACAGCCAGTCTGGCACCTTCAACTTTGTAGATATTAATGTCTTTTCTGGAAGGTCCCTTGACCACACCATTGGGGTCGTATAGTAAAGTGCCACCCGGTTTGACCATCTTTTCAAATTTGGTCATGGATTGCTGGTTGAGAATAATGGCTGTGTCAAATTCGTGCAGTACAGGAGAACTGATGCGGTCATCACTCAGAATTACCGTTACATTGGCTGTTCCACCTCTCATTTCCGGACCGTAAGAAGGAAACCAGGCAACTTCCTGGTCCTGCATCACTCCGGAATAAGCAAGGATTTTTCCCATTGAGAGAACACCTTGTCCACCAAAACCCGCAATTATGATCTCTTCTGTCATACTCTTGAAATATTAATCTACTATTGAAGCCATATCTTATAGAAGGATAAAGGATAAAGTTAAAAGGATAAAGTCAAGAACGCGCTTGCAGAAGGATAAAGGATAGAGTGAAAAGGATAAAGTGAAGAACGCTTTGATCAAAATTCCCACTAATCCAATATCTCATGTCTTATGTCTCATAATGTGTATTTCAACTCGAATGCCCCCTTTATCCTTTTTACTTTATCCTTTTAACTTTATCCTTTATCCTTTTAACTTTATCCTTTATCCTTTTAACTTTATCCTTTATCCTTCTGAATCTCAAACGGTTCAGTCGCCTCCTTCCCTCCGTCTTTCAAATCGCCCAAAGGAAACAGCGGAAACATATGTTTAACCATCCAGTCGTTAGACTCAACCGGTGTCATTTTCCAACCTGAATTACAGGTAGAGACGACTTCGACAAAACAGGTGCCGATATTTTTTTGGGAAAGCTCAAAAGCCTTTCTGATGGCTTTTCTGGCTTTCCTGACTGCACCGGCAGTATGAACACTTTGTCGTGTTACATAGGCTGCACCAGGAAGCTGAGCAATTAATTCGGTGATTTTTAACGGATACCCATTGAGATCAACATTCCGGCCGTAGGGCGTAGTAGAAGTTACTTGTCCAAGCAAGGTTGTCGGAGCCATTTGTCCGCCGGTCATGCCATAGATGGCATTGTTGATGAAGATCATCACGATATTTTCGCCCCGGTTCACAGCATGTAAAGTTTCTGCAGTTCCGATGGCTGCAAGATCGCCATCACCCTGGTAGGTGAAAACGGTTTTTTCGGGCATGACCCTTTTAATTCCGGTCGCTACGGCAGGGGCCCTTCCATGAGCTGCCTCAGACCAGTCGATATCGATGTAATTGTAAGCAAAAACGGCACACCCTACCGGGGATACGCCTATGGTCTGATCCTGAATCCCCAATTCATCGATGATCTCTGCAATTAACTTATGAACCACTCCATGGCTACAGCCGGGGCAGTAGTGCATGGTCGCCTCATTTAGTACTGGAGACTTGCCATAAATAAGGTTTTCAGGCTTTATAATATTTTTTATTTTTTCTGGTAATTCAGTCATTTGTTAACCTCCTATCAATTTTTGGATCATTGCCTGTTCAACTTCATCCGGAGAGGGTAGAATGCCACCCATGCGGCCAAAATATTCGACTCTGGACTTTCCGTTGGCTGCAAGGCGAACATCATGGACCATCTGGCCTGCATTAAATTCAACAGTCAAAAAGCCTTTTATATGGGTCGCCATTTCAGCGATAACCTTTTCCGGGAAAGGGAAAAGAGTGATTGGTCTTAACAGTCCGACTTTGTGTCCTTTGGCTCTGGCCAGCTGAACAGTTTTCTGGCAAATACGTGCAGCACACCCAAATGCGACAATGACAAATTCAGCATCATCACAATCAATGGTTTCATACCTGACATCCTCCTCCTTCATGCGAAGGTATTTGGCTTGCAGTCGCAGATTGTTGTCCTCCATGATGTGAGAGTCCATTTCGAGGGAGGTGATAACATGCTTTTGCCGGTCTTTGGTTTTGCCCTGAGTGGCCCAGCTTCCTGTGAAGTCCTTCAATTGTTTGTCGGTCCACCTGGGCTGCTGATCCATTAGTTCAACTTTTTCCATCATCTGACCGATCACGCCATCAGCAAGGATCATGACCGGATTTCTGTATTTAAAGGCCAGTTCAAACCCTAGTCCGACGAAATCGTTCATCTCCTGAACGGATGCCGGAGCAAGCACCAGAAGCGAATAATCGCCATGGCCTCCACCTTTCGTGGCCTGGTTATAATCGGCTTGCGAAGGCTGAATGGTTCCAAGGCCTGGTCCGCCACGTTGCACATTGACAATCACGCAAGGCAATTCTGAACCTGCAATATAGGAGATCCCTTCTGCCATCAGGCTTATGCCGGGGCTCGAAGAGGAAGTCATTACCCTTTTACCGCAACCAGCAGCACCATACACCATGTGAATGGAGGCTATCTCACTCTCGGCTTGTAAAACAACCATTCCAGTCGTTTCCCAGGGACGTAGTGCCATTAGCGATTCCATTACTTCCGACTGAGGGGTGATCGGATAACCGAAGTAACCATCACAACCACACCTGATGGCTGCTTCAGCAATCACTTCGTTCCCTTTCATCAATCTTAATTCACCCATATTTGGTTTTTTAATTGATTAACCTATTCAACTTTTAATCTGTAAACTGTGATACAACTATCCGGACAAACTGATGAGCAGTTTGAGCATCCGATACAGGATTCGGGGTTTTCCATATAAGAATAGTGATATCCTTTGCTGTTAACGTCGCGGTTGAGCCCCAAAGTTTTGGTTGGACAAGAGACGACACAAAGGTTACAACCTTTGCAAATTTCCGAATCAACAACTACTGCTCCTATGACTTTAGCCATTTCGTTCGTTATTTTTATTCAAATTTCGGTATAGGGAATGATGCCACTTATGACTTTTGTCCTGTTACCGTTATCTTACACATTTTCAAAAAATGACCACTTTAACTTTCAATTTGTAAGTCGGCTGAAAAATCCCGATGAAACTGATTCAATCTTGTTTCGAGATCTTCGAATTGATCACGACGTACATTCGAGACACAAGCCCTCAGTCCTTGTTTTGAGCTCCCGGTATTGCCCAAAGAGATGGCACTGATACCATAAAAGAGGAGGTTGTAAAGTAGTTTGGCTTCATCCATACCCGGATAGCAGATGGTAAAATAGAAGCCATCGCCTACAGGTTTGTCAATATCTGTCGAATAGACGATTTCGAAACCATTGGAGAGAAAAAGCTGCTTCATAATTCTGGCTTTCTCACCGTATTCCTTTACTTCGCCTATAAAATCGTATTGCCCGTCGTTGGCATGTCTAAACATTGCAGCCAAGGCAAATTGTGCCGAATGAGAAGTTCCTGAAGTCATTGCATAAAGTACCCTGTGGACGATAGCATTGCCAAATCCGTGAACATGAAGCCTGTCGCTCAGGTTTTGTGTATGCCTGTGATACAAAAGGTCAGAAATAATCAAAACACCGATCCTCTGACCGGCATAAGAGAATACTTTTGAGCTGGAGATCATCATCACCCAATTTCGGGTATATCTTGCAACGGTAGCCTGATAAGGAGGCACTCCTGGTTTTGACAGATCCTGCCGGAAGTCCATGGCAAAATAGGCAAGATCCTCTATCACGACTACATCATATTTATCTGCAAGTTCGCCGATGATTTTTAATTCATCATCGGTAAGACAGATCCAGGATGGATTATTGGGATTTGAATAGATAATGTTACAAATATTCCCTTTTGAAAGAAAAGATTCCAGTTTATCTCTTAGTTTCTCGCCTCTGAAATCAAAGACATCGAAAGAGAGATACTTTTGGTTCATCACCATCATCTGTTGTTTTTGCACAGGGAAACCGGGATCGATAAAGAGTGCGGTATCCTTCTCTTTATCGCGGACAGCTGTAACAAGAAAGGCCGCATAGCTTCCCTCCATGGAACCGACAGTGGGAATGCATCCTTCCGGCCTCACATCGATGTTCATGAATAATTTGATGAACCGGGAAGCCTCTTTTTTTAATTCAGGGATACCATCAATTTGCGGATATTTTGAGGCCACACCGTTACGGAGTGCCTCAATTTCTGCTTCAACACCCACTTTTGATGGAGGTAGTCCGGGAATCCCCATCTCCATCCTGATATACTTTATTCCGGTGGCTGCTTCGATGCTGCTGACAAGTTGTACGATCTCCCTGATGGAGGCATTCCCGATCTCTTCGACCTCGAGTGCTTCAATTTTCTCATCAACGATGGATGGCGAAACGGGAGTATTCTTCATCATCAGAATTCTGTCATAAGCTTGTTAACCCATGCCGACACACGTTCTTCTGTCAGTTCAGGTTCAAAGTCTTCATCGACAGGTAATCCTATAAACATGCCTTCCTGAATTGCTTCGGAATCCTGAAAAGTATAACCTTCAGTGCTTACTTTTCCAAACATCTCGCCACCCTGATTCTTGATTAGTTTACCTAAAAGCCCCATCGAGTCTACAAAGTGATAGGCATAGGTGATGTGGTCTCCCAGACCGAAAATGGCCACTCTTTTCCCGCTGAAATTGAAAGAAGAGACTGCAGGGAAAAATTTTGACCAGTCGTTGTTGTCGAACTTCTGCTGCCAGGTGTCTTTACCAATGGTGGAGATACCGAAAATAATTTTTGAATATTTTTCCAGATCACTGGTTGAAGCAGAACCGATGTGAATTAGATCGACCAACTCAGGGCCAATTTTTTCAGCAACCATTTTGGCTACACGATGAACAGACCCATTCAGTGGTCCGAAGAAGATGGCTATTTTTTCCATGGTATTACTTTTTTTTTTAAGCGTTTATATCAGCTTTTTTGTACTCGCCAAGTATTGCCAGACTGGAAACATTTTTCAATACCTGGTGTATGGCCTTTTCATAATCACCTTCTGAATCCCACTCTACATCGACATGCATTGTGTATTCATTGGGTTTCCCTAGTACAGGGACCGATTGGATCTTATTTAAGTTGATTTTGTTTTCTGCAAAAATATTGAGAACACGGGCCAAAGCACCGTAATAATGTCCTACTTCGAAACACAGGGATGCCTTATTGTGATGATCATTTAAGGTGGCATGTTTGGAGAGAATCCAAAAGCGCGTGTAGTTCTTTTTGTTTGATTCAATGCCTTTATCTAAAATCTCCAGGCCATAAAGGTTGGCTGAGCGCACATTGCTGATGGCTGCAGCATGAAGTATTTTTTCGTCGTGGATGATTTTTGCCACTTTTGCATTATCTCCCAATTCCATGCGTTCAGCATTCGGAAAATGCTTTTCAAGATAATCTGCACATTGCAAAAATGACACCGGATGAGAGTAAATTTCCTTGATTTCTTTCTTTTTTACCCCGGGAAAAACCATCAGGTTCATCTGAATATGTATGTAAATTTCACCGATAATTTTCAGGTGGTAATCTCGGATCAATCCATAATTTTGGAGCAGACTTCCGGCAATAGAGTTTTCAATGGCCATCACTGAACAATCTACCTCATCCTGATCGAGCATATCGCACACTTTGCGGAAGGTACGGCATTCAATGATTTCAGCCTCCTCTCCAAAATATTTTAAGGCTGCATCTTCGTGAAAACTACCTTTTATTCCTTGTATTGCTATTTTCTTCATGAACCGAATTCTTTAAAAAAAGGGATCTTCCTTATTAATTCGAGAGACCCTTTGAAACAGGAACGCAAGGTAAAAAAAAAACAACAAAGTTTACTCCCTGTTCATATCTTGTAAAGATCACTGGCTTTAACCAGCTCCATTCTATGTTGCTGTAGAACTGATATGCATTTGTCAAGATGATCGGGTTTTATGACCACATTGGCCGATTCACCCACAGAAAAGGCATACAAATATTCGATAGATACATCATTCTCCGATAAAATGCGCAGTGCTTTAGCCATAGCCCCGGGTTGATTTGGACAGCTGAGACAAACTACGTCAGTCAGACTAACTGAAAACGAATTTTCCCGCAGTGCTTTGTACGCTTTTTCATGATCTGAAACAATCATTCGAAGAATTCCAAATTCGGAAGTATCTGCCACAGAGAAAGCTGACATGTTGATGCCTTCACGACCAAGAAGTTCTGATACTTCGTGTAACCTGCCTGATTTATTTTCCAGAAAGATGGAGAGTTGCTTGATTATCATAGTTATGAGTTATGAGTTATGAGTTATTATTTGATTTGATCTTTGATATGCAGCTCATTATAACTTATAATTCATAACTCATAACTTGTATGCAGTTGATCAAATGTTTCATTTACTTTACAGTTTAAATAAGGTTTCTTTTGTCTACCACCCGCTGCGCTTTGCCGGCAGTTCGTTCAATTGTTTTTGGTTCAACAAGTTTAACAATCACAGAAATTCCGAGTAAACTTTCGAGTTGCCTGGTTATTTTCATCCGAAGCTCCTGTAATTTCCTTACTTCATCCGAGAAAAACTGTTCCTGAACTTCTACCATGAGCGTAACAGAATCGAGGGTTCCTTCGCGCTCAATGATCAGCAGATAATGTGGTTCGACTTCGCTCATTTGCAAAAGAACAGTCTCAATTTGTGAGGGGAATACATTGACGCCCCTGATAATTAACATGTCATCACTGCGTCCTTTGCATTTTACCATTCTGACAAGGGTTCTTCCGCAGTTGCAGCGATCATAAATAAGTCTGGTCAGATCTCTGGTTCGGTAGCGGATCAAAGGAATTCCTTCCTTGGTGATTGTCGTAAAAACAAGTTCTCCGATTTCACCTTCGGCAACAGGTCCAAGTGTATCCGGATCGATAATTTCAGGAAGAAAATGGTCTTCATTGATATGCATTCCGCATTGTTCCTCGCATTCGCAGGAAACACCCGGACCAACTATTTCGCTCAGTCCATATATATCGATGGCTTTGATACCAAGTTTTGCTTCGATCTCCTTTCGCATAGCTTCTGTCCAGGGTTCTGCCCCAAAAATCCCAACTCTTAGCTTCAGCTTTGACGGATCGACTTTCATTTCATTCATCACCTCGGCAATATTCAACGCATAGGATGGAGTGCAACAAAGGACAGAACTGCCAAAATCCTCCATCAGCTGAATCTGTTTGGTGGTATTCCCACCTGAGATTGGAATCACGGATGCTCCCAGGTTCTCCGTGCCGTAATGCAGTCCGAGTCCACCTGTGAAAAGTCCATAGCCGTATGCAATCTGAACAATGTCATTGCGGTGGACACCTGCCATGCAAAGGGACCTTGAGACAACCTCCGACCACATCTGGATATCCTTTCTAGTATAGCCAACCACAGTCGGTTTTCCTGTTGTGCCTGAGGAGGCATGAAGCCTGACAATTTCGCTCATTGGAACGGTAAAGAGCCCAAAAGGATAGTTGTCACGTAAATCATTCTTGGTAGTAAATGGGAGTTTCTTTAAATCATCCACACTTTGTATATCATGCGGGGTTAGCCCAACTTCCTGCATCTTTTTACGATAGGAGGGTACCGCATGATAGATCCGCTCAACCGTCTCTTTCAATCTTTTGGATTGAATACCCAGCATTTCCTGTCGACTGGCACACTCAATTTTTTCGTTCCAGATCATTGATATATTTAATTTATTCGAATAATTTTAAAATAACAATCAGGCCATTCCTATGCTAAATAGATGGTATTAATGACTTACCTGTCTACCGTAAAATTACAAGAACCTACCACAGATTCATATACATTTAATATCAGATAATTAATCATAACAATTATTTCACAATAATTTTCTTAAGATCAATCCAATAGTTTTTTGACAAAGAATGACCATATCATAACAGACCAATAAATGACCTATTGGGGCTATTGTAGCATTTTTTTTTAAAAGTTAGATTTATGCAATGATAAATACTATATTCCTAACTCCATGAAAAAATTCATTAGTTTTCTGCCACTTTTTGCCTTGCTTATCTCCTGTGATTTGCTGAACGATTCCAAAATTTCCTCCACAGAGGTTGGAGGTGATACTAATCTTACCATGAACACAGTTGGAACCAAAACTACTACAAATGTTCAGGTTGGAACTACTTCCTATCCTGCTTCTGCTACTGTAACCAGCAACGTCGGCGGTGTAATTACCGTTGATTTAAAGGCTACCTTGCCAAAAAATAACGCTTTGGTAAATCTGATCCCTGCCAGTATGAAAGATGCTTCGGGTAATTTAAGCACTACAAGTAAATATAAAAATACTTCAGAAGGTATTTTGGATTATACCAATAAGGACGGAAAGCCCTTTGTTATTGTCAATTATAGCAGTAACGTTGGAGATAAATATGTTCTTACAAAAAGTGACGGAACGACAATTACCCGTACCGTGACCGGCAAAACTGAGGTTGATGATTATCCTGTTATGGGTGGATTTATGAATATCAAAACGATGACTGTTGAACAGGATTCCAGGATCCCGGGTGTTAACAAGATCGTATACATTACCAACCACAAATATGCATTGGTGGCTGTGGTGATATATATGAATGACGGAACTTCTACCAAGATTTCATTGTTGTAATAAAAATGATAATTTAGCATACAAATTTGGCGCTAATGAACATACACAAATACTTAATGCCTAATGGTTGGAGACTATTGGGCTTTATTTTTTTTATTTCCGGGATCATTCTTCTTATTTTAAAATACAAGTTCAACTTAAAACCTGATTTTTTGGATCTCAAGGTTTTTGCTATCTACTCTTTTTACATTGAAGCAAAAAAGTTTACCATGATAACTCACCAGATGATTGCCGATATTGCAGGTATTCTTCTGTTAACGGGT
>CAIRSO010000192.1 GCA_903881215.1 uncultured Bacteroidia bacterium | reverse complement strand
TGATTGCTAAATTTTTTAATTGTAACCCCGAAAAGCCAAAACAATTGCCTCCTGCCTGAAAAAGGAAAAGAAAAATGAGAAGTCTATGAATTATAAAAACAGAACCTCTTTCGATTTTTAGCCGCATATTTTGGGATGGTTATTTATGATACCTGATGTTCCCTTGAATTCAAACAGTATCTTCAACTAATTACTATGCACTATTTGGAATTTAGTTTGGTCTTTCTAAAATACCTGCACTTCAACTTAAACCCAAAGTTAGCATACAAATCGACTCCATCAAATCTTAATAAATTTCTGTCTGGAGATCTTTCCTTCAGTGATGATCCAAACGACGTATATTCCACCAGGTAAATCAGCAACCGAAATATTGTATTCATCCCCGGGAGGAAACCGCAATAACTTCATAAGCTGACCATTGAGACCAACTATTCTTATAATAACCTTATCATTTGCACTGACCCTTATCCTCACCCAATCATGCGCCGGATTGGGATAGAGAAAGTTATCAGGCATAATGATCAGATCCTTGATATCCGTAATGATGCGCTCAGCGAATTCGATATAATCAAGATTGATTCCTCCTTTATCGATCACCACTTTAAGCTTCCGGATCCCTGCCTTTAAGAAGACATCTTTAAATGAGAATAATCTAAATTGCTGATCGTCACCTGTTCCCGTTACAACCATATGATTCGTTAATGGTTTATCATTCATTTCCAGATGGATTTCACCCCCTCCGGCTTTAGATGCAATCAATAAATTGATGTCCATCTTAGTCGATTTTTTAACATCAACAGTATAGGACAGCCATTCCCCCACCTCCGTCCAGCTAACAAAAAAGCCATGCAAATTATCTGATTTCTTCAAAATATCTACCCCATCAGTCCGATAAACACCGCCACGATTGATCGGATCGGAATCGTGGAATGAAATTGCCTCACCTCCAATATCATAATCTTCTGCCTCTATCATTCCAGGTATAAGGGGATTCACTCCCGACCAGGGTTTCGGCTCTATTACCATGATATTTTTCACTGAGCTTTTGGTGCTCTCACTGGCATTATCAAAGGCTTCGGCTACTAGTTGATAACTTCCTGATGTACCGGGAGTCCAATCATACAAATAAGGTGCAGCAGACGACTTTTGAATAAATGTACTATTGGCCAGAAAATTGACGAAACCTACTTTCCCATCAGGGTCTTTTGCCTCCGCCAGAAACCTGATGGTAGTCCCGAGAACAACCGTTGTATCCTTTACCGGAAGAAGCATTTTAATGACTGGTTTAAGATTGGAAGACTGTGTCTGTACGGTTGTGGAAACCTTGATTTTGTTGAAGGTGGCGGTTACAGTATAGCTTCCAGGAACTGCAGTCGAACTGCTCAAAATAGTCGCCTGGTTGCCATTGACGGAAAAAGAAGGCCTCAAACTGGTAGAAATAGGGTGGGAACTTATAGCAAACCAATCGAGTGCTATTTTGGCATTGGCAGTCGTTCCCGGATCCAATCGCACGGAATTAATGGCAGTTTGCGAAATCCAATCAGGCAGATTATCAAAAGTATAAACATTCCATCCCTTTACTACCGGGAAAGAAATGACCTTATTTCCACCATTTATGAACCAATAGATTTGACCACCCGATTCAAGATCTGAATATAATCTAAACGCGATGCAGGAAAGTTGTGCTCCATTCAGGCTACTTCCCACGAATGAAAAATAGGGATCGATCGGGGTCTTTGGTGAAACTGTCGCATTGAACCATCCGCCATTAAAATTTATATTGTCCAGATTGTAAAGGCCGGTTACTTCCGACGAGGAATTCATTGGCCAAAATTTCTCGATTGTGTTCGCCTTATCGGGTGCAGTGTTCAATATCCTCCCTTCACCCGTTATTGAAATGGACAATGAATCGGTATTTAAAGGTCTTAATGGATCGCCAACGGAGACACTAATCACGTTTGTCACTTCCGGATCAACGTATAAGGAATTGTACTGGGCTGTTATCAGGAAGGGAGTTCCATCTGGTTGAGCATTAATACTGCCTGTATCACTCCATTCCCCGACTAATCCCTTTTTTGAAATGGCGCGAACGCGAATTTTAATTGATTTTTCAGGATTGCTTTTTGTGAAACCTGCGATAGATGTTTTCTCTGATTGAGACCAATTTGTGCCATCAGGACTCAGTTGTACTTCAAAATTAGCAAACTGGCTCCAATCGTTCCATTTTTGCAAAAGGTCCAGCCATATTCTTTCACTCCATTTGACGTTAAGTATTTTCGCTTCATCAATGAATCCAGTAATTCCGAGTACTTTGGGTGGTGTATAATCATGAGTAGTACCCTGCTGGTTGTAGGGGACTTCCTCTCGGGCAGTCATGAAATCCTTGATGGCATCGGCAAATCTTGAATCATTCAGGGGAAATATTGAATTGTTGTCCGGAGCGATAACCGACCACCATCCGGGGAACAGGTAATGAACATTGTGCTGGTAATAGTTATTGAGGGCATTGATACTTGCTGTGTATAAAGCCGGTGTTCCGGGATCGGCATTGGGTGCAGTATGCCATTCAAAAATGCCCCAGTCATTGGCATATTGGGTCATTAAGGCCGGATTGATATCCCCAAAACGGGTGATGCCAACAGTTTTCGATTTTTCAAGCAGCCCGGACCAGATGGTTGAAGCAGAACTCCGGTTCCGGGGTGCCTGACCTGTAAAATTTGCAAGCGCTTCGCCGGGAATCTGATGAGCATACATAATCTCCCTGGGCAAACCCGCGGATGCAATGAGTTCAAAGAGATCCCTGACCATATTGTGGGTTAGGTTCTGACGAAAGCCAAATGCCGGAGTACCCGGATTTCCTGCCGGATAAACTCCGCCCTGATCCGGAATATCATAACTCCATACTCTCCAGAATTTTGAGCTGGGATCCAGGATGCGCGGGGCATCGAAACCTCCGGAACAAAATCCTGCTCCGGATTCAGGGGTGCAATCAAAATTAACATCAGTAATCGCATCTGCATACATATCCAAATCCCAGTATCGCAAGCTCCAGGTGGAGAAATTGGTTCCAAAAAACTGATTAAAACTGACACCGGTACCATTGCTGACATCCGGAGTTGGATCATCATAAAACTGACTTCGCATCGTACCATTTAAATTGATAAAATCTCCGATAAGAAGCTTCGAGGCTCCCTCGCTGGCAAATTTTCCTGAAGAAGCATCATAAAGACCGGAGTGACGCAGCCAGTCACGAAATTCAGTAATGGCAAAAGGGCTGTAATCTGCCAGCTTATCAGGATTATTCATGCCTCCAATGGCCAATTCCTCTTCGATCGGTCCGTTAATACATGTGACTACACCGGGAAAATCGGTCATCAGCTTTTTTACTGATTCAGCCCAGGCGACCACCTGAAGCGCATTGTATTCACGCAAGGGAGTTGCATAGCGGGAAGGTGTTGGAATCTTATAATCCCGCTGATCCTCAGGCACCTCGACAGTCCCGGTACTTGTAAAGGAACCCTTCCAGTCATTTCCATCTTTCCGCCATTGGAAAAGGCGAAGATCGTTGGCAGCAACAGCTCGAAAATCGTCGCGGGTATGGGATTGAAGTCCGAAGATCAACCCAAGATGTACGCCATATTCCTTTGCCAGGGTGCATACTTGCCTTACCTCGGCATCGGCACCCGGACTGTAAATAAATGAGAATCCTAAGCGGTGATAAAGATTTCCATTGCCGAGTTGTTGCTTCATCTTCAAAAATTGCGCCCGCTTTGCTTCCAGAGTTAGCGAACCCGGCACGCGAATGCTTTCAAAAATCGGCAAAATATAAAAGCTATTTTCGGTCGAGCCACGCGGCAACACCTGAGAAATGCCTTGACGAGGCAATAAAACACTAAACCAAAAGATCGAAAATAATAGCAGAATACCTGGATCGTAAAAACTCTTTTTCATTCGCTTACTTCCCAATTTTACCCTTGTATTGAGTCTCTTTCCAGTCACTAATTCCAATTATCTCTTTATATTGATCAAAAACAGCATTTTCATTTGGAGTATCCGCAGCTTTAAATACATACCAGACAGGCTTGGCGCCCCCGGGATCTTTTTCATCATCCGGAAAACGCCGAAGACCGATTCGCAATCCCCCTTCTCCCCTGTTGTCAAACCAGTTGTGCCACTGAAAGCCATCGATTCCGTCGAGTACTTTCATCTTTTTCCAGGTATAGGCGAAACCGGCAGCCTGTTCCTTTAAATCCTGCTCTGAATAGGTCCTCGAATTCGTTCCATTCTCGGAGAGCCACAAAGTTCGCTTGATTTTTCCTTTGTAAAGTACCTCTGGCAATTTTATCCAGGCATTGAGTACTTCGAGGTTTGCAAAGGTGATAAGTGGTGAATTGAAGGTGAAATCCACTTGCTTATCCAGCCAGGTCTTCGGTTCCATCAATGACTGGGGATAAGGATGCTGCGCCATTGCCCACTGGAAATCCCCCTCAGCTTTGGTGTTCTGGATCAAAATTTCCATCAGATCCTTGGATGGATAGAACCTTGGATGTGAGGTCCAGGCCCAATAATGGGTGAGCGTGACAAATACTTCACTATTAGGATTATAACTTCGTGCAATCGCGTAGCACATACGCATGGATTTGATGTAGGTATCCATGAAGATCAAGGCAGTTTTTTCGCCCATATTGGTCCACTCCCATCCGGCATCTACCTCATTGTGCATGATCCAGTGGTTGCACCGTCCGTATTTCTTGTCTGCCCTACTATAACGACTGGCCAGAAAATCGAGGGCAGCAGCGTAACATTCAACGCTTGCCGGATTTGTCATATTGGGCATGCTGTAAATACCTGCCGGATCCATATCCGGATGCTGCAGAAGGTTGCCTATCTCAGGATCAGGACATGATTCTGCCTTGTCTACCAACAAGATAGCAGCAGTTACAATTCCTTTTCTGGCGGTGGTTCGAAAAGTTGAATCAAACATCGCCACATCTTTTGCCCTAAAATACCAGGATTTGCCGTTATAAACATGTTCAATCCTACCGTCAGCCGGTTTGGTGAACATGAATTTTGAAAACCAGATATTCACAGTTGCGCTGGTAGCGCCAAATTCATCCAGGTCTTCCTGATGACTGCGATTCACACTGAAACCGCCAATTCCCTTGCGCCCCTTGGCCACCTCTTTGGGATAGCTGTATTTAGCCTTGATGATATCCGGGAAATGGGCATGAGAGATTATTTGATATCCACTGGTCGTTTTTTCGGCCAATACCCATTTTGAAAGCACCCTGTCGTACTTGATTCCATTGCGGTCGACAAAACGATCGATCTCAGTTTCAAACTTTTTCCCGCTTACCAGGATGGCCGTTTCGAAAACTGCTGCTTCAGTGACATCCTGGTAAGGTGCAACTTCGCATAAATAAATCGAGCCGGCGGCCAGGGATTGTCCTTCTATAGAAATTTTTGAATCCTCCACTTCAACCTTGGAAATTTTTGAGGAGAAATTCTTCGCCAGATAATCTTTCAAGCGTGATTCCATCTCTGCCTCCATTTTCACTTTTGCTTCACGATTGGCGGCGAGCTCTTTTTCTCTCTGGGACATTGGCCTGATAACAAGATTACGGATCTGGATATTCACATCCGGACGACCGCCAAAATCAAGCCGGAGAAAATCGCCTGCTTTCCCCCATGCTTTCATCTCCTTGCTTAAATCGATAGAATAACCAACCCAGCCTTCGGAAAGGCCAATGCGACGAACCAGTTTTGAGTTTTCCTGACCAATTACCGGACCAAAATAAATCTGTAAATGATCCAGTCCCTTGGGACAGAAATATTCAAAAGAAAGGATTTTTGCCTCGCTGCCAATGGCATTTGGGATTGGTTTAGTGTAAATCCAGGGATCTTTACCTGACGTTATCAGTTGCCAAGCGCCATTGGGCAGATGTTCTGCGTTAAGTTGATTGATTTTGGATGGATCCAAATCAAGGACAATGGCTCCTGACTGGGCTTTTGACTGTAATGAAGGAGCAATTAATATTACAAGCATCATTACCAGGTGACTCCAAAAAATACTGATTAATCTTCTCATTTTAAATTATTTAGTTCAATTTTGAGTTCAATTCCCTTTTTTGTTAACCGCATCGTCGTTCCCTTCATGATATTTAACGTTTAAACAAAATAAATCTTGATTCATAGGAATTTAACCTGATTTTCAAGATGGTTTTCCTGTTTTTCAATATCCCTTCTGCGGGTTGTATTTCACCATTGATCGGATTCCATATTTCGATGTTACCTATTGCACGAAAGGTCACTTCTCTCTCCACAGATTGATCCGTCAGATTGATCAGATAATAAATATCGCCCTTTTCATCGGTACGGTGGTTGTAAAACAATTCACGACAAGGCTTGTCCAATGTTATATCCGGTGAAATAAAACCACTAACGGCTTGTTGGATTTCAGGGATGCTGGTTACTATCTTTACATTTCCCGATTGTTTTAATTGAGCTGATATTTGAATGACATCTTTTGTATCCCGCTCATTCATGCCCAATTTTGGTAATTCGCCAAAAACGACCAGATGACCTCCTCCGGAAACAAAATCTGCCATCTTCCGGTAGGTAGAAAGCGGGATAATCCGTGTTTCCGGTAAAACCAGACAGCTGAAAGATTCTCCCTGAATATTCATTTCGCCATTCTTCAATTTTGCTTCTGAAATGGCCTGGTCATCGAGGTAATCAAAGTCGAGCTGCCCTGCCAGCAGTTCAAGGGAAACTTCCCCAAATGCGGCATCCACCTTTTGGGCCAATGGCAACCCGGAATTGTACGGGATGATATGGGTCGTCAGGTAGAGTCCCTTATTCTTAACAAGGGAATCCTGAAGTGATTCCGTCCGCATCGGTTCCGGCGGTTCCCAAGTGGTCTTTTTCGTAGGAGTAATGCTTCCCCACATAGTTTGGATAGGATAATAAACTGCCACATCTGCCTTGTGCTTCCCCTTGGTCAGTAAAAGACCCAAACGGCCTATGTAATCGTTGAAAATCTTCCTTTCAGAATTAGTGAATTCATCATACCCATAATAAGAAGTCACCCTCGTCAGCCCCAACACGTATTCATATCCCACAGTCGCCAGACGCATCCCAAATGAAACGGGAATTTTTACGGCTTTCTGCTGATGAGCGGATGTTTCACTCATGTTCTCCACTTTACCTGTCATGTGGGTGACGGAGCTCACTAACTTGGGGCCCGGGATTTGAGTAGATCTGGCCAATGCCGTCGCATCTGAGGTAAGCATATCCAATCCGGGAAGATCCATCCGCCTAAGGTCGCGGTACAAATTACCTTCATAAACAGCATGCCAGTAGAGGCTCTCCTCGAGCAATCCGTGTCCTGATGCTGCAGGACCGTTTGCCCGGCACCAGTTCTGAATCTGTCCATAATAGTTCTCTTCGATCAGTTGCGAAACAAAGCTCCAGTAGTCCAAGCGTTTAAAGACCGTTTCTTTTCCCCCATCTTCGAAAAGAAAAGGAAGAGAAGGAACGATATCGTAGCCAAATTTTGCCTTGAATCCCGCCCTAAATGTCCAACTCCACGGGATTGCCGGAAGTACCGTCGGGTCATTCTTCAGATAGGAGGTCATCAGGGAGGGCTCATCCGTAAAAACCGCATGGATATAACCAGACATTTCGGCCGGAGCCCTCTTTTTATAAGCTTCGTGTGTTACCGAAATAAAACGTGCAACTGCCTCTTTGTCAATGATATTTATATATCTATTGGTATCGGAAACGTTTGTTTCGATATGGGTCCCTTCGTACATTTTTTTGAGATGAAAGGAAAGTATGCCCCATTGCTGTGAATCAGGAGCAGACCAGGTGACCACATTGGAGCCAGGCTTCTTCTGAACAGTCAGGTCGATCATCTTGGAAAAATCATATAACCCCTTCTCTACAGGTGCTGCGCAGATTAATAAAGGTTCGTCAGTATATCTTCTTCCTAATGGCATCGTTTGAGTAATGGTCCCTTTACCTTCAGTCCGCGAACAGAGTATTCCGGATGTTTCAAATTCAGGATGGTCTTTGAGGGTCAGGCCTCCCGCTTTCCCGCTGGGATAACCTTTTTCGTCGTACAACCAGTAATCCAGGCCAAGATCTCTGCAGGCTTTCAGGCATTCCTGAAAGCGCTTCCATTCATCTTCATTTTGAAGATAGCCCTCGAACCCGACGTTTGAAACAACTCCTCCGTATCCATACTTTTTCAGACTGTCGAGTGTACCGTCCAGCTTCAGCCGGTGGTTCATCTGTAACATCCTGTATTTCAAGGGAGGATTGGCAAAACTGTGTTTGAGTGAATTTAGGTCAATGTCCTCACCTATTTTAATTGTCAGTCGTTGCCCGTAACTGATTTGGAAGGACCATTGAATTAAAACCATTGCAAAGACAACAGCAAATATTTTTTTCATCATACAATCGTTTTTGGTTTTTCAGTTTCCCGAAATTGCTACTTTAATATGTCAACGGGTCGGATATAAGGAGAACTATTCCATTGATCCTGGGTGGCAGCTTTCATAAAATCAGTATACTGCCAAAACTGATCGTTGTATTTGGCCATCCACTCCTGGGTCAATTTCCATAGTTTTTCCTTTACCGGGGCCATTTTAGGATCGGCAAATAGATTGTTCAACTGATGAGGATCGTTCTTCCTGTCGAACAGGACACTGTGCAGGGAGCATCCCGTGGCTCCCATTTTGGTAGAGAAAGTGTAGTCCCGGGTAATGACCCCACGGAAGTTATTTTCTTCATACAACCAAATGGGCACATAGTCGACCACATTTTCATCGTGCGTCAGAATAGCTTTGGAAAGGTCCTTGCCCTGACATTCTACAGGAACTTCCAGTCCCATCAATCCAAGGATCGAAGGCATCATATCCAGGGCACTGAAAAGCAATCCTGTTTTTGAGCCGGCCTCCACTTTACCCGGCCAGCGGATCATAAAGGGAATACGACAGGAGTAGTCGTGCGGATATTGCTTAGGGAAGACCGCATCGTCGAATTCAAGCATATCGCCGTGATCGGAAGTGAAAACCACGACGGTATTCTTATCCAACTTCAGCTGACGGAGTTTTTCCATCAGCTGTCCGAAGGCGATATCAACACCTGTTGTCATGGCCATTTGCCCATGCAGCATTCGTCGGCGGTCAGGGGTGGTTTTGAGACCAGGACGGGTTTTTAAACTATCGCGATGATACATGGCCATCAACTCATCGGGAGCATCGTACTTGTAATGCATCAGGCTATCCTCTCCCTTGAATTTGCCCCAGTCGTGCGGCGGATGCCACGATACGAACAATGCAAAAGGTTTAACTGCATCTTTCCGGGTATCCAGGTATTCCAGCGCCTGGTCTGTCTGACCGTAAACCTCCCATTTGTTGAAGAAAACCTTTTGGCCTTGTTCATTCCAGTAAAAGCACTTTCCGGCACGGAAATCTACATGGCAGTTATTGGTAGCAAAGAGTTCATCGAAGCCATAGCGCATCTCACCTTTTGGAATTGGGCGGTCGCGATCGCCCCCCTGAAGATGCCATTTCCCTACATAAGCGGTGTTGTACCCTGCATCGCGCAAAACCTCTGCAAACTTCTTTCCATGACCCGGCACCAGCGGCTTGTCGTTGACAAAAGTTCCGCTATACAATGATTGCTGTCCGCTCATCAGCATCCCCCGAAAAGGGGTACATACCGGTGAGTTCGAAAAACAATGGGTGAACCGAACCCCCTCAGTTGAAAACTTATCAAGATTGGGTGTCTTAATCTGCTTATTCCCGTAACAGCCTAACATGTCGAATGTCTGCTGGTCTGAAAAAATAAATACCAGATTTGGCTTGTCCTTTTTCGGAGCTGCTGATGTTAGCAGGCTCAGTCCTGAGACTGCTATGGCAATTTGTTTAATTATCATTTATGCGTTTGTATTTTGTTTTTTAAAGATGCTGGCACAATCTACCACCTGACCCTCTTCGCCCCGGATAACGATGCCATATTTAAAAGGTGTTTTAACCTCCTCATAGACCTGTTGCATGCGCTCGGTTGGGACGGTTTTTGTTGAGGCTGAATGATTATCCAAAACATACGCTTCCATTCCAGTGATCACAAACAGCGTCCGGTTCCTATTATCAACCCAATAAACTGTTGGAATCACGCCATCTCCGGTCAACTCGAATACTTTAAATTCAATTGGTTGTCCGGTCCCACAATCTAGCATGACTCTCTTTTTAAATTTTAATTTTTGATTTCTGTAAAGGAGATCAAATTCATCAAGCATTGAAAACTGAAGTTCAGCAACTGACTCCTCCGCCATTTTTTGCGCGACTGATATCAATCCCCACTTCCAGCTTAATATTTGACTATCAATGGACTTCCTGATTTTCCTGGCTCCAAAATCGAGAATTATCTCTCCTTGTTTCACAGTTCCCTGATTGACAAGGCCGGTACCGTGAAAAGCCGACCCATCCGCAGAAATTCTAGAATCTACTTTCCATTTCTCAGGGGATAGAGTTGCATTATTTTTACAGATGACATTGCCTGAAACCACATATTGAAAGCTCTTCCCCTTCTCTTTGGTACCTGCATTGGCTACCCTTGTTGAAGTGAACTCAAAATACCTGCTCTCACCTTTCCCGGTCGAAATCAGGGTAAAATCACCGGCATTGACCGCATTGTTCCCATATAAGTTGAACAGATTATAGGAAGACTCAAATGTGCCTGTAGAAAAATTCCCTGATGGAGGAATCGTGTAACCAGGGAGAAGTTTCTCCAGTTTCAGCAGTGAAAATTCTCCCGCAGGGTTGATTCCCTGGCTTAGTAATGTCGAGAATCCTTCGGCCCAGCCAATCATGGGAAGTTGAGATAAACCTGTAGCCACCACTGCATTTCTTAGAAAATTTCTTCTATTCTGTTTGTGCTCCATGATAATTACTTGTTTAGTTTCTGTCGAAATGTGTTCCGGGAATAATCTTCTTCTCCCATTCTTCTGCTAAAAGAAGATCCAATTCATTCATTTTCACAGAAAAAGCAAGATCATTTGATAGATCCTTCTGTTCCCAGGGATCCTCTTTGATATTGAACAGCAACTTATTGGGCAGAGTTTCATAACGACTGCTTCCTGCGCAGGGTTGAAATTTTTCGGGTTTGCCATCCTCCAGCCTTACAAAGGGTTGATCAGGAATCCCTGAGTTTTTATATATTTTGACATATTTGAAATCACCTTTGCGAACGATCCTACCCGTATGCTGAAATTCCGAAAAAGCATGATCCATCGGATCCTGAGTCTCCCCCTTTTCAAGCAACCCCTTAAGCCTTCTCCCCTTGCAGTTTGGAGGAGCCGGAATACCCGCATATTCACAAACGGTTGTCATCAGGTCGATTCCTGAAACGATATGCTTATGATCAATAATCCCGGCTTTAATGTGCCCAGGCAAATAGGCAAGAAACGGGACTTTGACGGATTGCTCAAAAGGATGCCACTTCTGGACCCGTTTGTGCCGTGCCGCTCCTTCTCCATGATCAGCAGTGAATATAACCAATGTTTCGTCTTCCCGCGAATCCACTGCGTCTAACAAACGACCCAGGTCGGCATCCAGTTTTTCTATCATCCGGCAATAATCATACAAATAGTTCTGCCATTCCGGCTTTGAAAATTTTACCTGCTGTTTTGGAAAAGGGTCTGTAAAACTAAAATCAAAATTTGGCGGAAGTGGCGGAAGCGAACTGCCCAATTCGAAAGTATCTGTTTTTGGAACCAGTCTATTCCCATGAAGTTGCGGGGTCCAGTAGCAGATATCATGGGGGTTCATCAATCCGGCTACGGCCAGAAACGGTTTCTCCTCTTTGTAATTCATGATGTATCCTTTCAGGGCACCGGATATCTGGAAGTCGTTGAAATCACCCGTACCACTTACCCCTACCGGGATTGTCTCAAATCCTGGGATCTTTCGCCCTCCTTCCACATCGGGATAGTTCCATTGACCGCCAGCATGCCATTTCCCGCAATAAACACGGTTGTAATCAGCGTTTGTCTCAAACCATTGCCCCATGTTGGGTACATTCTGATCAATGCCCACATTGTTGTAGGTGACGCCGGTTTCGGTAGAATATCTTCCTGTAAAAAAAGAGGACCGGGCAGGACAACAGACAGGATTTGTGCTGTGAGATTCCAGAAAAGAGTAACCACCAGCAACCATGCGGTCGAAGTTCGGAGTCTTCAGCCAATGACCCAAATAGGCATGATGACTGAAATGCTCCTTGTAAGCCGAAATCGTGTCGATTCCCTGCTGGTCAGAGATGATAATAAGAATGTTTGGTTTTCGCTTCATTAATTAGCTTGTTATATGCTCTGTTACGTTTATTCTCACAACACAATAATTCACTGGTCCTATCAACCCTGATGCTGGCAATTCAACTGGCAGCATATCCTTTTAGGCAATTTTGAATTGCCTGATTGCTATCCCTTACCTACGGGGAAACCTGTAAACGAAATTGCCAGGTGTTCAAGCAATTCCGTTTTTAATTGCTCCCGCATTTTTTGGTATTTTTGGATATTGTAGAGATTTTTCCATTCGTTGGGATCATTTTCAAGATCGTACAATTCACCCCTGAAAGACCCTGTAGGAGTTTTATCATCTTTCAGCGGCATATTTGAAAAGAGGATCAGTTTCCATTTGTTTGTCCGCCACATGTAGGCCGGAGCTCCGGAATCGTGGTACTCGCAAAATGAACCTTTGTGTTTCTGATCGCTTAGCAGATTCAACCCCGGAGATGAGAGTTGCTGCTTTGTACCGGCCACCTTAGCAATGGTCGGATACAAATCAACCAATTCAACCGGCCGTTGATCTATCTTTCCCCTTGAAGGTTCGGGAACAACTGAACCTGAAAGAAGAACCGGCACTCTCACGCTGCTTTCATACAGGCAATACTTGGTAAACCGGTAATTGCGTTCACCCAGCATTTCGCCATGATCGGAAGTAAAAACAATGAGGGCATTCTTCAGCCTGCCGGCTTTCTCAAGCTTTTCGAGCACTTGTCCAAAATAATCATCCAGCCACGAACAGTTGGCATAATAGTAGAGAGTTGTCCTTCGTCGCTCAAGCGGAGTCATTCCAGACCATTTTTCGCGCCATGCCTTGTGCCTGTCGTTCTGGAATTTGTTTGTTTTATCGCTGTAAGCAAGGTGGGTATCAACCTCTTCTGCCCAGGGTGGTTGTTCTGTATCCGGAATGTCGTTGATATTATAAAGATCTGCGAATCGCTTGGGCGCATTTAATCCGGCATGAGGTTTCAGAAAGGAAAGATAGAGAAACAATGGCCGTGTAGAATCCATGCCCCTATCCAGAAATTCGAGGCATTTTTCAGCCACATAACCATCGCGATGATCCCTATCCGGCACTTTCGAAGAAATACCCAGGTAACCTGGAACGCCTTCTTCTCCCGGTCCGTAATTGGCTACCTCTTTTCGGTAGGCAGCCAAACCGACCGGATCTTCCTCATCCTGATATTGGGTAGCCCCAATTTCTATCCCCACCTCTTTGGCACCTACGATTCTCGTTTCAAAACCACGCGTTCCAATGGGCTGATCTGTGATTCCCCAATGTGTTTTCCCGAATCCAGCCGTTTGGTATCCTGCTTTCTGAAGCAGAGCCGGGATTGGATCGCAGGGTAAGTTGGAATCTCCCAAAGCATGGGAACCATTCGACCTAATACCCAGTTGTGACGGATACAACCCCAGCATCAACGAATTGCGGCTGGGTGTACACATTGGAGCCTGGCAGGTCGCCTGATTAAAAAGCACACCTTGCCGTGCCAGACGGTCAAGGTTGGGCGTTTTGATATGCGGATTGTTGATCCCAATAGCGTCCCAGCGCTGCTGGTCGGCCATCAGAAAGATGATATTGGGTTTGGATAATGGTTGCGCTTCTGATACCCCATGAATGAGGCAAACAGTAACAGATGAAAGACACCCAATTCTCAACAAAAACCTGGAGTATATCATATGGTAATAACTTTTACCCCTTTGGGTGCATCAATTTTCGATTTAATTTTTCCATTCTGCATTTTGTCGTGCCTGATTTTGACAACACCCAGCGGGGTTGGAAAACTTCCCTCCGCCCATTTCAAATCACCCAGGTGGGGCTCCACTTTTATCACCCTGCACCCGGGTTCAACGACTTTCACTCCCAAAACATTTTCGGAAAGCCAGGAAGTCGGTCCGGATGCCCATCCATGACAAAAACTATGACGCAGCCCAACATAGCAGTATCCCCCGTAAGTCGAATGAACATCAACTTTCCCATTCGCAATCGGCTCATCAATACGATTCGCATTTTTCATCCAGTCGATATCAAAATCTTCCCAAAAAGTGGTAGCCCCCAAATCAAGCATTCCTCCCCAGTATTCACGGATATTGTCTATTGCACCCTGGTAATCGCCAGCTTCAGCGCGCGCTTTAAGCATATAGTAGCCGTAAAATGTTGACATTCTATGG
>CAIRSO010000191.1 GCA_903881215.1 uncultured Bacteroidia bacterium | reverse complement strand
GCTCCTAATACTTGAAAAAGCGCGATAAGGATCGGAAGTTGGATGAGAACGATACCCAGGGGTTTTAGTCCGGCAAATGGGCTTACACGATGCTTTTTATACAACTGCAGTATTCTTTCGCTCTGCTCTCCTCCTTTATAATTCTGTTTTATTTCTTTAAGTTCTGGTAACATAAGCGCTTGTGCGTCAACAAACCGCTTTTGACTAGCCATGGCTTGCTTTGACAGTGGATACAATCCTATACGCACCAATAACGCCAGAAAGATAATGGACGAGCCCCAGTCTGGAATGACAAAATGGATGATGGTAAGCAGACGGAGCAAACCAAAGCAGATCCACCTCATCCAGCCCCAGAGTTCCGGAAAAAGTAATGAATTAAGATTTACAGCCCCTGAGGTCAGTGCATCATGTGATTTAGGTCCTGAAAAAATTAAAAATTCCCAACGGGTTTGCTCTCCTTGGGCAAGCGAAGTGACCGGAATCATGAAAGAGATAACCGGATCTTCACAGGAAGGAACCGATTTTTCAGAATCAGATAAACCGGATTTCACAAAAGTGTGTGTAAAAGGCAGGAACACATCAGGCTTTGGGGCTTCACCCGGAAGAATCAGCAACGCAAAATAGCGGTCTTGCAACCCAATCCATTTCAACTGCGGAGTTGTCTACGGAACTTTAACTGCAGTAGTTGATTCGGTCCTGTAAACAACTACCTTCCCCGCTGTTGATGCTATCGCTTCAACACACGGATCATCAGCATGTGCTGATCCTGATTTTCCGTCGTTTTTATAACCAAGACCTGGTCCTAGTGTAAAGATCAGACTGTCCGTCGGTGAGGCAGAAAACGTAGCGGAAGATTGGTTGTCCAGGATAATTGACATCTTAACATACCAGGGATTACCGGTTTTTTCAAAAACCTGCGTCAATTCAAGGCCGGTCTTTGATTTGGAACCTCCATGAACCAATTCACCCTGGAGGGTTGCATATATCCGCAAATCGTTTAAAAGCCACCCACGATTTCCGGAAACTGTCAGAAGTGAATCATGGTTTTTCGCTCCATCGTCATCTCCTGCCGCAAACCCTTTGAAACAAAATAAAAAAACCACTGTCAGAAACAGCAGCCTTTTCAATCTGTAGATTTTTTTTATCTCAGAAGAATTATTTCTTGTTGTCACCTGGCTTTTCTGAAGGATCGGTATTGGCGGGTTTTCTTATTCCCAGAAACTTAAGAATGCGGTGCCAGAATAACTTGACCGCAATTGCTGCTCCAACAACACTGGCTACCAGCGCCTGTAATATTATACTGCCTGTTCCCGGATCAATATAGGCTAAAATATTCAGAGAGACGGACAAAAATTGCGTACTCAATATACTCAGTAAAATGCTATCCATAATTTGACTTTTAAAAATGAATGAATATGATCTATCCTAAAACAACTATTCTGGTTGCAAAATTATACATTAATCACTTTCTTTTCATCCAATAAACTATTCTTTCAGTATCAATGACCTTTTCTTTTGCAGTGATGGTGTAAAACATTTCAAATTCCTTAACAAATGTATCTTCATCATAATCTCCAAAAATATCCCTCCTGGACTCAAGCAACTTTTTAACCTGGGAATCCGATTTAGGAACAAACTCAATGATCAGATTTTCACTTAATTCACTCAGAAATCCTGCTATCTTGTTAAAAGGCAGATTATTAGATATGGCTAAGTGATGGATCAATGCGAGGGCAATGACCGCTCCAGGCAGGGGTCTCAATTTGAATCCCATTCTTTCCTCGTTGTTCCAGCCAATGGAAGGACTGGGATTAGTAAGATCTAATATCAGGGGCAGGATGTTTGTTATATTCTGTTGTTTAATGTAATTATAATTGGAATCAACTGCCTGGGGATCGATGTCGAACGCAATACAGTTTACCCCTTGCTCACCGGCAATCCGGGTGAATTCGCCTGTATTGGCTCCCAGATCCCAGAGTGTTCCCGGTTTCATTTCCTTAACATACCTGCTTATGATCTCCTTTTTGTGTGCGAATGATCGATCTGAGTAGTTGGTAAAAGTATAATATTCACCCCATTCTGTATTTTGATTTTTCAAACTGAATTTTCGTACGGTACTGATAAGACTCTCAATCAATGCAACCAGGTTTGAAAATTTGATTTTAATGTCTTTCCCGGCAGATCCTTTACTTTCATATTTTGTCTGTGTTTTTGCATGAAGATGAAGGTGCATCAGCGTTGAAAAATTCATTTTGGTCTTAAATGGCAATAATCTGCTGGTCAAATCAAGCGGAATGCCATCCATGTATAATTTCAGCATCTGGTTCAACCGGATATCGGTGTAACTCATCAACGCCAATGGCGCTAAAAAATGCTGACAAAATTGTTTGTAGGCCTCCCATGGCTTGCCTTCGTGGTACTTTTCAAAAGAGAGGGTATCAATAAAAATGGGTCTGCCTTTATGAAATTGAATATTATATGCGCTGGCATCCTTAAGCGTCATACCGTGCTGCAATGCAATTTTTTGAATTTCAAGGGTGGTAAGCGCGGCATCTTTTAACTGGTTGAAGGACCATTCATACGG
>CAIRSO010000190.1 GCA_903881215.1 uncultured Bacteroidia bacterium | reverse complement strand
GGGCAGAAAGCAGATCCTGGTTCTTAAAGAGATCTTCCCGTTTTTCGTATACTGCGCTGATACTTTTCAGGATTGGACTATTCATGTCTATTTGCATGGTATGTAAATTAATGTTGTTGTGAATTGCAAAAATAACCGGGTACTCCACAATCTATTTATATTGGAATTTTTCATGCTTTTATTGACGTTACATAGATTGATTCATTGTGGTTATTCCGTTAACTTTGCTTTTTATATACGATTACCAATAGCAATCCGATGCCCGTAAATAAAAACGCATATAAACGCTACCTGATCATTCACAATTTTCTGAAAAAATCGCTTAAGGTGCCAAAAAGTAAAGCAAGAATACTTGAAATCCTTGATGAAGAAGGATTTCAGGTTTCTCCCTCCATGTTCGAGAAGGATCTCGAAGCCATGAGAAATACATTCGGTCTACCCATTAAATACCATCGAGAACCTGATGTTGGGGGCTACTATTATTCAGACCCTGATGTCAGTTTTGATATCCCCATGAGTGATGATGTAGTAAAGACAATATATGGAGCACTCAATCAACTGGCACTTTTTCAAAACACGGCTGCATTCAGAAATGCCAAAGATTCCTTGGAGAAAATCATGTCGCGGCTTGAAATCGATCTGAAAAGACCTATGTCGGGAAAGGAGCGCATTATTTTTTATGAGCCACAGACAAAGTTTAGCGGCAGTGAATGGATTGCGCCTATTTATGATGCAATTGTGGAAAGACAAAGAATCACTTTCATGTTCAGTTTGTTTGCTGTCCATCATAATCATACTATCGAACCATACGCATTGAAGGAAATCGCTGGCAGATGGTATGTTCTGGGTGCCGAAGATGAAAAGGAGGCTGTTTATGGTCTCGACAGGATTAGTAATTTAAATACCAGTGATCAATATTTTGCTTTCGACAGACAATTCAGGGACAACCTTCACTACAAGTTACGACATTCTGTGGGTGCACTTGATTTTACAAAAAGAAACCATGGGGTACGCATTTTCTATGACAACTCTGTTGCTGACGAAATCCTTACAACGAAAATAAATGAAACCCAGGAGGTGATCGCCAGGGATGACCATGGGGTTGTGATCTACGCCGATGTTAACATCAACGAGGAATTCGTCCGCAGTGCGGTACTTCCTTATGGCGACAAAGCTGAAGTGATTTGGCCTCCATTTGTCATCGACAGTGTAATAAAAATCCTACAGAACATTCTACGAAAGTACGATCACCATGTCGAAAAGCGGGATAAAAGAAATAAACCACCTGACACTGTCACTTCATCATAAAGGTAGATGTTACTACCTGGCTCTAATTCCGATAACTGCATGCAGCAAACATGCAAAATCCCCGATGGATTTGCGGTCTTTCCCGATGGCAAAACGCCATTTTGAATCTTCACCGGTTTCTTTCATCTTCTGGCTTAACGTCGCACAGGAGCTGATAAATTCATCGTGGGCAACGGTTCGGTCATAATCCAGATCAAGTTGCTCATCCAAAGCAGCATAATACCAGTCCACTCTGATCCGTGAGTAAATCACTGCACGTTCCATCAAGGTATTGAACAGTTGCGTATGTTTTGAACTTTGTAAAGTATCAAATATTTTCTGTGCCCCATTCAGATCCATTTGTTGATTGGGTGCTCCTGCGTGTTTCAGGTCTGTTATTTCAAGATCATCCATTGGTTAATTTTAGTTAGCGTTTGATTTGATATTTGCAAAAAACATTCGTACGATTATTTTGCAGGCTTAAGATATCCCCACTGGCACTGGCTGCATTTCTTCCCTCCCGAAGAATAAGGGCCTTTGTGATAAGCTACACAACCCGGACAAACCCGGAAATTACATTTGTCGCAGCTATACCAGGAAAAATTAGGAGGATATTGCTTTCCGCATACCATACAAGAGATCAGATAGTGCATAGGTTTTAGTTTTTAAAGGTTTGTTAAAACTTGATGGTACAAAGGTAAAGGGGTCCAACATAATGTATTTATGGAGAGGAAAAACAGTGGTCAAATTGGTTATTTTGCTGTTTTCCCGGCTCAAAAAAAGGTAACATAAATAGATTGCGTAGTGCTTATTTACCTTTGCTGCAATTCATTTTTCCACCGGCTCAATAAAAATTAAATCGTGTCAGTTTATAAAGAAAAATAGTCGTGTGTAGCAGAATGCTTTTACCTATATTCTTCTGAAAACCAACAAACCCAAACATATGAAGAAATATTCACTCGCAATTTGCAAGACAAATTCTTCCGATTACACGGTTATTAAATGGTATGACCTGAAACAGATCATGCAAAACCAACAAGTCACGGAGGCGATCGTCTTTCCGGTTGCCGATGCAGCCTCGGAATACGAACTCGCCAAGCGGTATCTTATCGGTAAAATTATTATTGAGAAGGACAGGGTTAAACACCTGGACGAATGCTGCCTGGTTGACCATGAAAATGGGGATCAACTATTGCCCTGCATGATCCTGCTGGACTCGGATCTTCAGTATGCAGTTGTAAAGGCCATGGAATTCAGGGCCAACAAATCGTTCATCCAATGTGTCCTTAAACCAGATAACAGTTTTATCGTCAATGAATGCAACATGACACCTGTTGATGAACAATTTAATATCCGTGTAAATTAATCCTAACCAAATTCATAAATTATGAAAGTTTTAAATTCACTGGCCTATTTTGTTGGCTATTACAGGAGAAGGATGCTGAATGCGATGAAAATTATTTCATTGCTGGCTTTGGCATGTTTGGTCATGTATGCAGTAATGCACCTGCTCGGACTATCTGCTGAACTAAAAAAGGCGGATATTGTTCTGTGGCGTATCAGCTGATCTACCTGGCTGCATATACCATCCTGGTTCCTGTATTGCGAAAAAATTGCAGAACGAAAGGTCAAGAAAAATTATTTCCTATCTTCGTTCCATGATTAACCGCTGTAATAGGCGTTTGCCTTGTACTTTGTACTAAGGATGGCAAGCAGACTGCGGATAGGCAAGTGTCCACACCCTATCCTTTCACTGCAATGATAAGGACATTAAAGATGAACAAAACCAGTTGTATATAAATACGCAATCATGGATGATTTTATGAAGGTTATCCTGGAACATGATTTCAATGTCAAGTTCCTTTCACAGAATGAAAGTTCTTTCCTGATGGCAGGTTTCAGAAAAAACCATTATCATTTTATAAAGGACAGATCAGAACCTTATAACACGATTACACAATACCATTTCCCCAGTTTCCAACTCGCCGAATGTTTTGAAATGCTCTACGAGACAAAATGGGGAACCCCAGACCGGCCACTATTTCATCAGTTGAATCCATATTTTGCCGTATTGAAATATTCCGGTGAACAGTACTCTCTGGTTTTTGGGAAGGATCAATATTCCCTCAGCGAAGAGCATTCGGCAACTTTTTTCAAATCGATTGATAAGGAGATCAAAAGGTTGAAAAAAGCCAAAAAACTGATAAAATGGGAAGGCGATCATTGTTACTTGGAAAAATTCCTGACCACTGGCGGACGAAAAATCGAAAGTGAAGTTGGGAATAATCGTTTGCTGGAAGCTGTAGCTTTCGAATTATTACAGTTCAGTAAATTAAAAACCGCGCCTCCGCAGGGAATTTTTACCCTGTTCAGCCATTTGGCTGATAACAGCTATTTGATTGGAGATGAAGATATCAAAAGAATGGCTGAAGGAATTGAAAATTGGGCTTCGACAGCAACCATGGATGACAACTGGAACTTGTTTGATCAAGTTCAGCAAAAATGTTTCACTTCTCCAATTTTGGGTGAAAACGTAAAGTTTAGCAAGGCGAAAACAGCTACTCAGTTCATCAAGGCCTATCATAATCTTAGCCCTCAACAGAAGGTTATGATGAAAATACTCAAACCCAGCTCTGGTATGTCGTTTCTTTTATGCCTGGGAATTTTGAGTGAGGTAATCAGTTTGTTCGAATTCGATGACCTAGTCAACCATCATTTACAGCCAGATTCCAAATCTGAGCAAAATAACAGGTATGAAACCAGTTTATTGAAATTTTTTGGAACTCTTTTTTCTGTCGGTAAATAAAACTTGGAAAATACGAAGAAGACCCAACTTTCAACCTTCTGAAATAAATCCAATTAAATCAGTTGTGGTGAAAGGGCCACATCCCATGCCGGAATAGGCAACTTCATATACGAACAACTTTTCATCATAACCAATTGCCACGAGAAAATCGAGGTAGTCTGAGCAATATTCGGGGACATCGTCTGGTGCCGCTGCTCTTCTTTTGCTGAAATCATCTGATTCATATTCATAAACACAAGGTCCATCAGGCCTGACGAAGACAAGATGAGGACATTGTGAAACCAAAGCTTCGCCATCTTCAACAACAATAACTTTGTGGGCGCATACCGGACATAAAATGTCTGGGTATTCCTCGTTATTGGAGTAATAGAGAGGTTCGAATCGCGGTCTTGAATTTTTGCTCATAGGATGGTACTTAGTCGTTTTTTTTAATTTTGTTTACAGAATATAAAGATAGTAAAACCTACAAACATATAAGAATACATCAACATCGATGAAAATTTACAACATGTTAACAAAAACCTGATGGGGTATTATCTGCTCTTACGTTTTATTACTGATTGTTAATCTCCTTTGCTTACATTTGACTAATTTTTACCTGGTATAATCATTCTTAAAATGACTTTCGGGAAAACCACACATAATAAAAGCGACATCAAGATTTTATTATCCCAGCAAACTGCAGCACTTTTAGAAGTATTTAAATGTTTTATGAGCAACTTAGAAGGAGGAGAAGTTAAACCAGATAAAGAACAAGTAATAGATGAGACAAAGTTTTCGCCAATCCCTCGCAAACAGCCTTTAACCATTTTTCTTGATGGTACCATTTCAAATACCATCAATAATGACAAGAAATGGGCTGTTATCTTATTACTTGCACTTAAAAACTAAAAGGAAAAATGAGCATCACTCCCTACCATGCGAAATACTTTGCATATGAGATAACAAGGCGCTATTCGTCAAATAGCCTTCAAAAATTCACGGCATCGCTTTCCGATGCACAAGTTGATTTAAATCCTCATCAGGTGGATGCTGCTTTGTTTGCTTTTCAATCACCACTTTCAAAAGGAGCAGTATTGGCAGATGAAGTTGGGTTGGGAAAAACAATCGAAGCCGGTATTGTTATTTCTCAAAAATGGGCAGAACGCAAACGTAAAATATTAATCATTACACCTGCCAATCTTCGCAAACAATGGAATCAGGAAATTGCCGATAAATTTTTTCTTCCATCCATAATTTTAGAAGCAAAATCTTTTAATGAAGAGGTGCAAAAAGCAAATTTTAATCCTTTTCAGCAAATCGACAAGATTGTCATTTGTTCATATCACTTTGTTAAAAGCAAAGCAGTATATGTAAGTAAGGGAGACTGGGATTTAGTCGTAATAGATGAAGCACACCGATTGCGAAATGTATACAAGCCCAATAACAAAATTGCTAAAGCAATTAAAGAAGCCGTCTTACATGCACCAAAAATTTTGTTGACAGCAACTCCTTTGCAAAATTCGTTATTGGAACTATATGGTTTAGTAAGCATTATTGATGAATATGCTTTTGGCGATTTAAAAAGTTTCAAAGCACAGTATACTAGGATTTCGGAAGAAAGAAATTTTGATGAATTAAAAAGAAGATTGATCCCCGTTTGCAAACGAACCTTACGACGGCAGGTATTAGAATATATCAATTATACCAACAGAAGTTGCATTTTACAAGAGTTCACTCCTCGTGAAGATGAACAACAACTTTACAATCTGGTTTCTGATTATCTCCAAAAACCAAACTTATATGCATTGCCCCCTGGACAACGAACGCTCATGACGTTAATCCTGCGGAAATTATTGGCATCATCCACATATGCTATTTCAGGCACATTGCAAGGTCTTGCTGAAAAGCTGGAGAATACGATTACCAATCAGGAAAACACACAACAAAGTGTTGAAGTTGTTTTTAGCGATCAATATGAAACTTATTCCGAACAACAAGACGAATGGGCAGATGAAGACGAAGAGGAAGTTACCAAAGAAGATCGAATTTATTCAGCTGCTGAAATAGAAGAAATCAAACAAGAAATTGAGTCACTTAATGAGTTTGAAAAATTAGCAAAGTCTATCCAGGTAAATTCAAAAGGAGAAGTCCTTTTCACCGCATTGGAAAAAGGGTTCCAAAAACTCACTGAATTAAAAGCCAACCGTAAAGCAATTATTTTTACTGAAAGCAAACGAACCCAGGAGTATCTTAAAAGCATTTTAGAGACAGGGGGATACAAAGATGAAATTGTTTTGTTCAACGGAACTAACAATGACCCTAAAAGCAATCAGATTCATCAGGCATGGCTTCAAACTCATGCAGGTACAGATAGAATAACAGGCTCAAAATCGGCTGATAAAAGAGCTGCATTGGTGGATTATTTCCGTGACACGGCAACCATTATGATTGCAACAGAAGCTGCTGCAGAAGGGATCAACTTGCAATTCTGTTCATTGGTTGTTAACTATGATTTGCCATGGAATCCTCAACGGATTGAACAACGGATTGGCAGATGCCATCGTTACGGACAAAAATTTGATGTTGTAGTGATAAATTTTTTAAACAACACCAATGCAGCTGACCAACGGGTATATCAATTGCTTGATGAAAAATTTCAATTGTTTAATGGTGTATTCGGTGCAAGTGATGAAGTATTGGGGGCAATTGAAAGCGGTGTTGATTTTGAAAAACGCATTGTTAAAATCTATCAAACTTGCAGGACCACTCAAGCAATTCAACTGGCCTTTGATTTTCTACAAAAAGAAATGGAGCCTGAAATAGAACAAGGTATTGACATTACCCGAAAAAAATTGTTGGAGAATTTTGACGAAGAAGTGCACGAGAAACTAAGAATCAATTTACAAGAGAGCAGCGAGTATCTTGGCAAGTTTGAAAATTGGCTGTGGCAACTGACCAAGTACTATTTGCAACCCTATGCCACTTTCAACAGCTCAGAAAACAGTTTTTATTTAAATCAAAATCCCTTTACCAGCGAATCCATTCATAACGGTCCCTACAGAGTTGGAAAGAAAAATATTGGAGAAAAACATGAATCAGAAGAAGTACCTTCAAATGAAAATCTATATCGTGTAGGACATCCATTAGCCCAAAAAGTGATTGTAGCCTGTAAAGACACAACATTGTCTATGCAGGAATTGATTTTTGATTATTCCAATTCCGAAAAGAAAATATCAATACTTGAACCACTTATAGGAAATAAGGGTTGGCTGCAGGTGAAGCAAATCTCCATTTCCAGCTTTGAAATAGAAGACCACATTTTATTTGCGGCATTTGATGATGATGGCAATGCATTGCAACCCGAACAATGCCAGCGCTTATTTTCACTGGCAGCAGAAACTCAGCCATCCTCCCTAACTATTGCGAAAGAACTGAAGGACCGTTTCAGGGAAAATTGTTATGCCCAACAAATTGGTATCATAGACGAAAACCGTAACCGCAACCATTTATTTTTCGACGAAGAAGTGGACAAGTTAGAAAAATGGAGTGACGATGTAAGGAACAGTATCAAGTTTGAAATAAAGGAACTGGATAAGGAAATAAAGACACGGAAAACAGAAGCAAGGAAACTACTGAACCTCGAACAGAAAGTAAAAGAGCAACGTATCATCAAAGACCTTGAAAAAAAATTAGCCGATAAACGATTCAACCAATATCAAAATGAAGATGATATTGAAAAACGAAAAGATAATTTGTTGGATGAAATAGAGCAGCGCTTAAAGCAAAACACAACTGAAACTCAATTATTCACAATACGATGGAACGTTGAATAATTTGGATAAGATATTAAAAATCAATTTTCTCATGAAAACACAAGTAATAAACCAAACTCCTTTTAATAATCCTTTAAAAAATGAGTTAAAATTAGAATTAATTGACAAGGCCACCACGCGCTTTAGAGCTCTCGTCGCATATTTATCATGGCGTGGATTGGATACAATCTATGAGGAACTGGAAAGTTTCTATGAATCTAAAGATTCTCAAGTGGAAATGATTATTGGGTTAGGTAGCACAACCAGTGAAATTGACGTATTAAGATATTTAAATGAGCGGATGCCTAGAGGCTCTTTTAAGGTATTTAATGCATCCAATGATAACTATACTTTTCATCCTAAAATTTATTATTTTGATAAAAAGGATTCATTAACCGTTTATATTGGTTCATCAAATATATCTCTTGGTGGAATTTCAACAAATAGTGAATGTTCGATAAAACTAGAATTAGATCGGAAGAATGACCATTTATTGTTAACAGAGTTTGAAAATGTTTGGCAAACTTATAGTAATCCGCAAAGTCCATTTAAAAAGAACAATTTAAGAAGCATCGATAAAAAACTGTTGAACGCTCTTGAAAAATTGCGCATCAGGTTAGAAAAGAATGAGAAAACACTGAGTAGACAAAGTAATGAATTAAAACAACTATTTCCCGAATTAGATATTCCAAGAACCTCAACAATTTCGCATATAAAGGGACAGGCACAAAACAAGAGAATCGTCAAGCCAAAAGCTGGTTCGATTTTATTTTTAGAAGTATTAACTGAAACTGGTGCAAATGGCACACAAGTTCAAATACCATCATTGGTATTAGAAAACTACTTTGAATTAAAGCCAGGCCAAATTCATAAAACAATTCAATTGCAGTTTTCTGTTAATAAGTTTCGTCCTTCTGTCATATGCCGTTTTGGCAACTATACTTATCGCTTTACAATCACAGAAATAATTAGTTTCAAAAGGCCATTACTGTTAAAGTTTGAAAAAATTGGTGTTGATAAGTACATTGTTTCTTTTCTTCAAGGCATCAATTACAAAACACAAATAAAGAATTGCACAAATCAAACAAGGGCCGGTGCAAAACATTGGCTAATTAAATAACATTGCGATGAAAACTCAAAAACTTGAACTTACTTGGATTGGTAAAGGTAATGATCAGAAATTAGAACCAAGAATTTTGATAGAGGATCCAAAATTTTCCTTTGGCAGTTCTAATTCTGAAAACATATTAATCCACGGTGATAATTTACTTGCTCTAAAAGCATTGGAGCAAAATTTTTCTAATAAGATTAAATGTATCTATATAGATCCTCCATATAACACTGGCAATGCATTTGAACATTACGATGATGGATTACAACATTCGTTATGGTTAAATTTAATGAAGCCCAGACTCGAAATCCTTAAGTCCTTGCTTTCAAATGATGGAATTCTTTTTATAAGTATTGATGACGAGGAGGTACATTATTTAAAAATATTGAGTGATGAAATATTTGGTCGCAATTATTTTTTAGGTTCACTTATTTGGGAAAAAAAGAAAAAGCCTTCCT
>CAIRSO010000189.1 GCA_903881215.1 uncultured Bacteroidia bacterium | reverse complement strand
GTAGTTTAACATCATCAACAAAACCGCTGTTGTCCCCACCCTTCGGATTGGTACCGGCAATGGTAATTTTGTGCGGACCGGCTGTGGCAGTGAAAGTATCCGACACAAAGAGTTCAAAATCAGCAGTGGCAGGTTGAACTTTGCCTATTAACAGCGCATCAAAGTAGATTTCGAATGTTTGCGCCTGCGCTCCCCTTTGGGCCGCTTTAATACTTATTGCGTAGTTTCCGGCAGGAAAATCCATGGTTTGAGAGATGGATGCTCCCTGTTGAAACAAGCCTGTCTGATTACCTTCTGGAGCAGGTTTGGCTCCAAATGCACTTCCGTTTGCTTGCATACCGCCTCCGCCGGTAAATGCCCATACATTCGGTTGCGGGTTCATCACGAAACCAGTGATCACCGGGGCTTCAAATCCACCATTGGGAATCGCGGGGACCGGGGGTGAAAGGGTCGTGAAAATTTGTTCGTTCCCATAAATAATCCCCTGTGATCCATTGATGTATGACCTGACATAGTAGGTCGTTCCCATGGCCAGGTTTTTCAGGTCGCTTACAAATGCACCTGAGCCGGTTCCATCGCTGGTCTTTGTGGTCAGGTCAACAGTAGGATTAGGCTTTGTGCTCCAGCATACGCCGCGCGCGGTAATGCCGGTGAGCATGTCAGCTATTACACCACCTGTTTTGGCTGAAGTTAAGGTGATTTCAGTTATAGCATTCGTTGTTACGAATATTTTAGCCTGAATGGTCTTGGTTGTCGTGATTTTATTGTCCAGGCTGTAAACATTTAAGGTTAACTTCATTTCACTTGTAACCAATACCGAGCCAACAACTTTTTCACTCGTGCCGGTTGAATAACCGACTACAGATATGCCTGAGTTGATGCCATTGACATTCTTTATGAGCTCCATACGCCCTACCTGTGTGGAGGATTGGACTGTAAATTCATAACTCATAAATGAATTCAAGGAAAGGGCTACCTGTTCAACTGCGTTCCCATTGATTTTTACATCAATAGTAGCCGATAAATCGCTCTGTTTCTCGCAAGCCAACAGGAGTAAGCCAATTAATGTAATAAACCCAAAGAGATAAATAATATGTTTCTTCATTTTTAGGATAATTAAGAGATTACTTTTGCACCACCATTTTTATTTTGATAGTTTGCTGGTTACTGCTGGCCTCACTTTTCCGGTCAATCAATTTTACCAGTATCAGGCCATATTTACCCTTCTGCGTTTTAAAGGCAATTACATCCCCGTCTTTAAGATTGGGTGCCACTCTGCCTGCTGCGATTCCCAGTACAGAAGGGAAATCGGTACCCGAAGCAAATAATTGCTGTACACCGGCTGCATCAGCATTGGTGTAGGAAAGTGCCCTTTTAAATTGCATTACATTGTTTGTGCCCACAATGGGATAGGTAGCCGTTTTCCCAAAGTCGCTGAAAGAGACCAGGCTTGCTTTGACAGTGGCATCACTTTCCATGTAGATGAAACCAAAATCAATGGCTGCCGGATCCGCAGCAGTATTGGCTGCAAACAACAAAAGGCCATAAGGAGTGCTGCAAAATGTTTTGGAAGTTCCATTTTCCATGGCATCCATCATGATTAAATCGTCAAATTCGGATACTTCCAGGATTGCATTGAGTTGCAAAAGGGTAATTCTCCCCTCCGAATCAACGGCACCGACCGAAATCATCAGATCAGTTGTTGCAACCAAAGAGCCTTGCACGGTATAGGTATTGCCATCAAGCTCGCCAGCTGCGGCAGATTTCCGGAGAAATAACTGACTATCGGTACTTAAACCAATCCCTTTGCGCACAAACACTTCAACCTTGGAGAGTTTGGATGAGGACTGGATATCGTATTTAAAATTTATGGTCGTTCCGAGAGTTACCTTTAGTTCCTTCACTTCGGTACCGTTCAGAAAGCCTTTTACAGTGGGTCCGGCAATTTCTTCTTTTGTACAGCTAACCGTTCCAAGGCCTAAAAGCAGGACACCCAGAATGTATGTGAAAAGATATTTTTTCATCTTTTTAATATTAAAGTTGAACAGTTTTTTTTTCATCTTCGTTGAATATTGCATCATTGCCATCCGGGTGTCTGCGCCCAACCCTTGTATTTTACCAGTTCAGCGAATGGGACCGGATACCAGTACATGGTTGGTGCCGTAAATTTCCGGTCTTCAATTTTGACCACTTCATAGGTAAAGGTATTAGTTCCCGTTTTGGTAATCCTCATCCCTCTGAGTGGGGCATTTTCGGTTTGGGCACCAATCATCCAGCGACGGACGTCCCAAAAACGGTGACCTTCAAAGGCCAGCTCTATTCTTCGCTCGTTTCTTACCTTTTCCCTGAAATCAACCTGGGACAATCCTGCAGGTATGGCTGGCATCGCAACCCCTGTCCTGGCCCTTATCATGTTAATTACGGCCCTTGCTGAAAGGCTGTAATTGGGAGGAACTACATCCGGGCCAAAGGCTTCGTTCAAGGCTTCGGCATAATTCAACAAAATTTCACCGTAACGAAAGATATGCCAAACGTGTGACGAAGTTTGGTTGGTCGTCAGGTTTTTTTTCTCTTGAATAAACTTTTTGAGATAATAACCCGTGGTAGTAGAATTATTTTTTCCAATCCCGTCTATTCCGCCAACATAAGCCTTCACCGTGCTGTCGTTCCACATTGTATTGTTGGCGAGGATAGTCAAAGCCAAACGAGGATCCCTGTTTGCATATGGATTTTGCGGATCGTATCCGGACGTATTGTCTGTAATCGGTTTCCCATTGGACATTTCATACGCATCAACCAGGTTTTGCGACGGACAAGTGGCATTGGCCCCAACGGCAAAAGCATACAATCGGTTCCCTCCCGACGGGTAATTCCATTTCTCCATGTAATTGGAGTTGGCATTGCGGTAATCGAGAATGATTTCAGTATTGGCAGCAGTAGTGTTCAGGAAAAGGTTTCGATAATCCATATTCAGATTGTAAACATTCAGTCCTATCACATCTTTAGCAGCACTGGCTGCCTGTTCGCAAAGCGTGGCATTGTATTGCCCTCCGTTGTTAACAGGACTTGCAGCGAACAGGAGTACACGGCATTTCAGGGCCAGGGCTGCGCCCTTGGTAATGCGTCCCATATAGGCACTTTCCCAGGTAGGTTTTAAATCAGGAAGGATTGCATCCAACTCACCCAAAATATAAGACCTTATCGCATCAGGTTTTTGTCGGTTCAACGCATAGCTTTCCTCCAAAGTCATTAATTTATTGACTATTGGAATTTCCCCGTAACGTTTCCACAATTCAAAATGAAAGAATGCTTTAAAAAACCTGGCATCCAACCGATAATACTTCATATCTGTGGTAATGGTTGTATAATAGGTTGGATCGACAATCTTGTACTGATTGTAGGTAATGGTATCCGATACCTTCAGGAAATTATTTGCATTGTGTATGGCAGCATACAAGCTGTTCCATGCGTTGTCTGGATTGCTGTACGCACTCCAGCTCCCGTTGTTAAAGCTGTGCACCTCGTTGAAGGGTGCATTGTGGTCGGCTTCATCGCTTGCAGATGCAAGCATGGCATTGCCCGTGATGCTGGTAAACCCAAGTGGCAGATTGCTATACAGCGTTGCCCACATAGCAGCCGTATCATCAATTTTATTCAGAACCACTTTTTCTGTCAACATCTCCCGGTCATCCACTGCCAGAAAATCACACGAAGAAACGAGCAGTGAAATCAAGATCAGACCTGATAGTCTATTGAAATATTTTTTCATACTTTCCAGTTGTTTAAATTTCTGAATTATAACCTAACGTTGACACCCATACTCACCGATTTCATAGACGGATAACCAGTAAGGCTTTCAGGATCAATGAAATTGATCTCCTTGCTGTTGGTAAACAAGTTTGTTCCACGTACAAAGAAACGAATGTTATCAAGGCTCAACCTTTTCATGAGGTTCCCGGGCAGTTGGTAACCCAGTTCTAAATTTCGTAACTTTAAGTATTCGGCCGATCGTAACCAAAGCGTACTTGACTGATAATTATTAGCATTGTCGATGGTCGATAACCTGGGAAGAGAAGCGTTTTGATTATCTACTGTCCAGCGGTCAAAAGCATAATCGTAGGCATTCCCCTTGGTACTGAATGGAATAAAGTAATTTCCAAGCATGGCTGAACTATTGGCCACTCCCTGAAAGAAGGCAGTTAAATCAAAATTGCGGTATTTCAGGTTCAGGCTCAGACTATAAGTGTATTCCGGAATGGTTGAATAACCAATCGGCTTTTTATCGTTGTCATCGATCACCTTATCTCCGTTCTGATCCTTGTAAATAACATCGCCTGCCCCAACAATTCCGAACATTTGTTTCGGATAATTGGCCACATCGGCATTATTTTTATAAAAACCAATGGCCTCCAAACCGAAAATCTGTCCCACAGGTTTGCCGGTAGCATTTCTATAGGCATCAGGATAAATAGCCAAATCGGGTTTTTTGATGATTTCACTTCTGTTAAACCACAAACCTGCTTCCACCGAATATTTTAAATCTCCGCAATTGCCAAAATATCCAAGTGTCGTTTCGTATCCATGGTTCTTAACTTCTCCCCCGTTTCGCATTGGTTGACGACCGTTGCTAAAACCCAGGGTTCCCGGGATACTGGCGGCATCAACAGTTAAAATATCGCTGCGCACCTCATTAAACCAGGTGAATTGGAAATTTACATGGCCCAGAAGCGTCATTTCGGCACTAAGATCCGTTTTGCGGGCTTTGTCCCACGTAAGGTCGGGATTGGCCATTCGCCCTTCCTGCCTTCCAACTTTGGTTGTACCCATCGCAGGTCCGAATGCGTATCCGGTAGATCCAGAGTAATACTGGTTAAAGAAAATCCTGTCGGTCACGGAAATCCCGGTAAAGGAAGTATTGCTGCCGGTAAGTCCATAGGAACCGCGCAATTTAAGGTAATTGACGAAAGACAATGAGTTTTTCATGAAGCCTTCCTCAGAGAGAATCCATCCCAGGGCAGCTGCAGGAAACAATCCAAAACGCTTACCCGCTGCAAAGACTTCTGAACCATAATATCCGGAAGTAACTTCTGCAAAATAGCGGTTTTTGTAACCGTAATGGACACGGCCGCTTATTCCCTGATTTCCCTGGTACAGATGGGAGCCGCGAACCACGTAACGGTCCATGTGGTACACCAGCATGGCAGACAAAGCATTATCCCCTTTGGTAGTTTCGTAATTCAAATTGGCTTCGAAGCTGTTACGATTGGTATGACCTGATCCGGTTACCCAACTTAGTGCGGAGTTCTCACCAATTTTAGTGTACGAATAGTCAGTTGCAGTTTTTTGTAATGCGTAGACGGCAAATGTTCTTGGATTTGTTATCAATAGCCTGCATCCAGTTACTGACAGATCCCGAAATACCTGCGGACAATCCTTTCACTAAATTACCAAGATCGTACTTCAGCCGGACCGATACGTTTAAATTTCTCTCGCTGGAAGACTGATAGCCCGATCCAGTGAGCAACCCGTAAGGATTGTTTGTAAATTGCTGGTTTCCGCCAATTGTACCGTTTGGATTCAACATTGGATAGGCAACTGGTGGCGTATTGTACATTCCGTTCCAGATTTCAGCCGCACCTCGCCCCGGGTAATGACGGTCATCGAGGCGGCCACCGATATCAATTTTGGCCGTAAGCCTTTCATTAATAGTAATGTCCAGGTTGGCGCGCAAATTATATCGGCCCAAAGAGGATTGTGTGTTGTAACCGTTGTTCAAATCAGGAAAATTGTAAATACCCCCATTTTTCATGTAATTCATCGAAACGAAATATTTCAGGGTTTTGCTGCCTCCACTGAGGCCGATATCCCCCTGAATCAGGGAAGAGGATGATTTAATCAACTGATCAAAGTAATTGTTGTTGGGGTACATATACGGGTCATCACCACTCTGAAAATGACCAAGGTCAGTCTGACTGTACAGTTTTGCTAACCCGTCATTTTGAAGTGCCTCGTTGTACAGAGTCGCGTATTGAAAAGAATTTAACAAATTTGGCATTTTCTGAGGTTGCTGCATGCCTCCGTAAAGGTTAAAGGTAATACGGGTTTTTCCAACCTGTCCTCGTTTGGTGGTCACAAGGATTGCGCCATTTGCCCCCTTTTGTCCATATATTGAAAGTGCCGCGGCATCCTTCAGAATGGAAATACTTTCTATTTCAAAGAGAGCAAGTTGCTGAAAATCGGATTCAAATCCATCGACCAGCAAAAGCGGGGAATTCACGTTATAGGTATTTCTGCCACGTATCAACAAATTCGCCATATCGGCCCCTGGTTCACCGGATTGCTGAATGACCGTAAGACCGGGTAAACGTCCTGAAAGGGCATTTCCGACATTCGTGACAGTATTCTTCAACAGTTCATCCGAATAGATGGTACTGATTGACGATGTCACAGCTTTTTTGACTTGCTTACCAATAGCAACATCCATCAGTTTATTGTTCCCACTTGAGAGTTTGATGGAATCGCCAGGTAAAAGATCCTGCGCCGACAGGCTTATTTGACCTGCAATGAGAATCCAAACCAAAAGCAGTCCTATCTTTTTATTGATGCTTTTTTTCATATTGTTCATGTTTGAATCATATTTTTTCATTTTCGAAACATTTTAACCCAATTAATATCCTGGATTCTGAAGTAAACCCGGCGATTTTAG
>CAIRSO010000188.1 GCA_903881215.1 uncultured Bacteroidia bacterium | reverse complement strand
TAACACATTAACATATTAGCACATTTTCTTAATGAAAATCGCCATCTACTCCGGATCCTTTAACCCTATTCACAACGGACATATCGCTGTGGCGGAAGCCGCTTTGGACAATGGGTTTGATGAGGTTTGGCTGGTGGTTTCTCCCAAAAATCCGCATAAAAATGAAGAGGATTTATGGCCATTTAATGACCGTTTAAAAATGGCAGAACTCGCCATTGCCAATCGATCCGGATTAAAAGTCAGTGATTGCGAGAACAAGCTTCCACGTCCTTCCTACACTATTAATACACTCAATTTTCTTAAAAAAACCTATCCGGAAAATGAGTTCAAATTATTGATTGGTGGTGATAATCTATTGAAATTTCAAAGCTGGAAGGATCATCAGCATATTGTAGATGAATTTGGTCTGATGGTCTATCCACGCCTGGGTTCAACTGTTAACGCATATGATCATCACCCCAATGTTACCAGAATGACAATGCCTCTGCTTAACATCAGCTCGTCTGAGATTAGAAAACAGTTAGAAAAAAATGAGTCTGTCAGTGGACTGGTTTCCACTGAGGTGGAGAATTTCATCCGTCAAAATATAAAAATCGATCGTTCCAATTCGGTTTTTTGACGTAACTTGTGTTCGCTTTCTGAACAGCCGGAAAGCTTGAATTGGTCTCTTTTCCCATGCACAACTCCTTTGAAAACTACGCAGATGTGATTTTGCCACTTCCTCTGGAGGGATGTTTTACCTATTTGATTCCGGCAGAATTGGAGGAAAAAATTGCACCTGGGATGAGGGTGGTGGTTCAGTTTGGCGCCAAAAAATTCTACTCCGCAATGGTCAGAAGGCTACACAACAATAAACCTGAAAACCATGCTGCCAAACTGATAGAATCGGTACTTGACGACCATCCTATTCTTAATGAAAACTGCTTCCTGCTCTGGGAATGGATTTCAACATATTACCAATGTACTTTGGGAGAGGTACTTAAAGCGGCTCTTCCGTCTGGGCTCAAACTTGAAAGCGAGACCCGGGTTTTTCTGAATGAAGAGTTAAACAAAAAAGATCTTATTGAATGGTCGCCAAAGGAGAAGCTTCTTCTTGAAATCATTCGGGAAAAACGAGGCATATCCGTCTTTGAACTGAACAACACCGTTTTAAAAAAGGGGACTCTTCCGATATTGAAAGAATTGTTACGTAAAGGGGCCATTCACATCGACGAGGAGATCAGGGAAAGTTACAAAGTCCGTACCGAAACGATTGTCACGCTTGGAACAGCCATCATTTCTGAAGAGAAATTGCTCCGCACGATGGACTTACTGTGCAAAATCCCGAAACAGCGTGAAATGCTTACACTTTTTTTGCTTGAGAATGAAGATATCCCCGATCTCAAAGCTAAAGCCTACCCAAAACGTGCCTTACTAATGAAAAGCGGTGCCAGTCTGACTGTCTTCAACGGTTTGGTAAAGAAAGAGATTCTGGCAGTTTACGAGCAGCCTATTGACAGGATTGAGTCGGGTGAAGATGCCACACGTCCGGGTTATCCACTTTTTCCTGCCCAGGAAATCGCCCTGAATCAAATTGAAACCTCATTTTCAAAAAATCCTGTCACGTTGTTATATGGAGTCACCTCGAGTGGCAAGACAGAAATTTACATTCAACTGATCGAAAAATGTTTAAAAGAGGGAAAGCAAGTTCTCTATCTTTTACCTGAAATTGGACTGACCACTCAAATGATTGGCAGGCTGCTTGCGGTTTTTGGCAAACAAGCAGGGGTCTATCATTCAAAGTTCAGTGATGCCGAAAGAGTCGAAATATGGAACAAAGTACTTCATTTTCAAACTGATCATACAAAAACATCCCATCAACTAATTCTAGGGACCCGCTCAGCTATCTTTCTTCCTTTTTCGAACCTGGGATTGATTATCGTGGACGAGGAGCATGAAAACAGCTTCAAGCAATATGACCCTGCCCCAAGGTACCACGCACGAGATAGTGCCATCGTACTTGGAACGATGCTTAAGATTCCCGTTCTACTGGGCACAGCAACACCAGCCATTGAAACATACTACAATGCGAAATCGGGAAGATATGGTCTGGTCGAGCTGAAGGAGCGATACCGCCAAATTGAGCTGCCCAAAATTGTTACCGTCGATTTGAAACGAGCTTACCAGCGCAAATCGATGAGATTCTGCCTCACGCCCGAATTGTTCTCTGAAATCACATTGGCACTTGAAAAAAAGGAGCAGGTGATCCTTTTTCAGAACAGACGCGGCTTCTCTCCCTTCATCGAATGTAAAAGTTGTGGTTGGATCCCAAAATGCGCCCATTGCGATGTCAGTCTCACTTACCACAAAAATACCCGGAGGCTTGTGTGCCATTATTGTGGTTATTCAATCTATTATCCGTCGGTATGTAGTTCATGCCAGTCGGAAGACCTTACCAACAAAGGGTTTGGGACAGAAAAGGTAGCCGAGGAAATCGCCGGACTATTTCCCAATGCATGCATTGAGCGGCTCGACCTGGATGCCACCCGATCGAAAAAAGCCTTTCAGTCAATTCTTCAGAGATTCGACAGGGGTGATACAGACATTTTGGTTGGCACACAGATGATCACCAAAGGATTGGATTTTGAACATGTGAGCGTAGTAGGTATTCTGAATGCAGATAATTTACTCAACTTTCCCGATTTCAGGTCGCACGAGAGAAGCTACCAGCTGATGGCCCAGGTTAGTGGTCGGGCCGGAAGACGGCACAAACAAGGAAAGGTGATCATCCAGACCTCCCAGCCCGATCATTTCATCATTCAGAAGGTTGCAGCCAATGACTACGAAGGAATGTACAACCAGCAAATCGCTGAGCGAAAAGATTTCAAATATCCCCCATTTTACAGGATGATCCGTATTACACTGAAGCACAGGGATCAGACTGAACTCGACCGAATTGCACAAGAAGGTGCTGAGGCATTGCGCAGTAGATTTGGGAACAGATTGCTGGGTCCTGAGTATCCGGCGGTAAGCCGAATTAAATTAATGTATATGAAACAGATGTGGCTGAAACTCGAACGTGAAATATCCGTCACTTCAGCCAAACGCCAGATGCAGCAGATGCTGGAAGGTGTCAGGACCAGAGATAAAAATAAAATGGTCCAGATCATTGTCGATGTGGATCCCATGTAGTTGATATCTTTTCATTCTGAATAACATCAAATTTTGAATCTGCCTGCTCTCGTTGAGACTAAAATACTAACTTTGGAGCCGACTAAAAATTTTATTCATGGGAAAAGTTATCGCAATTGCCAACCAGAAAGGTGGCGTAGGAAAAACGACTACAGCCATCAATCTAGCAGCGAGTCTGGCTGTTTTGGAGTTTAAGGTACTCCTTATTGACGCTGACCCGCAAGCCAATGCTACCTCAGGAGTAGGTTTTGATGTCAGAAACGTTAAGACCAGCATTTACGAATGCGTGGTGGATGACGTGGATCCAAAGAATACCATCTTAAATACCAATACTCCCGGTTTCGATTTGATCCCATCTCATATAGATCTGGTAGGTGCAGAGATTGAAATGCTGAATATGCCAAACCGCGAAAAAGTATTAAAACTGGTGATCGAAAAGATCAGAAACGATTATGATTTCATCTTTATTGACTGTTCTCCTTCACTTGGATTGATTACTGTCAATGCCCTTACCGCTTCAGATTCCGTTATCATACCTGTACAATGTGAATATTTTGCCCTCGAAGGATTAGGCAAACTTCTGAATACCATCAAAATAATTCAAAGCAGGCTGAATCCCGAATTGCAAATAGAAGGATTTCTGCTTACCATGTTCGATTCCAGATTGAACCTATCGAACCAGGTTCATGATGAGGTGAAGAAACATTTTCAGGAGATGGTATTCGAAAGCCTGATCACAAGAAACATTCGGTTGTCGGAAGCTCCAAGTTATGGACTACCGGTTGTCTCGTATGATGTTAGTTCTAAAGGAGCCCAGAGCTATTTGAATCTGGCCCGCGAGCTACTTCAGAAGAACAAGATGACGAAGATGGATCATAAAGAGATTGTTTGACAATAACAGAAGACAGTACTATGCAAAAACGCAATGCTTTGGGCAGAGGTTTAGGTGCCCTGATTGATGATTCAAATATGCTTCGGGAACAGAGTCCGGTAACCAATGAGATTCTGATTTCTGAGATCGAAGCAAATCCTTTTCAGCCACGCGTTCACTTTGATGAAGAAGCTTTGAACGAACTGACCGCCTCCATCAAAGAAGTTGGAATTATCCAGCCCATCACGCTGCGGAAAATCGGAGAGAGAAGGTACCAGATCATTGCAGGTGAGAGACGTTTTCGGGCATCAAAATTGGCCGGATTGACAAAAATTCCTGCCTTCGTCAGAGAAGCAGGCGATGAAGCTATGCTCGAATTGGCCCTGGTAGAAAATATCCAGCGCGAAGATCTCGACGCCATCGAAGTGGCTTTGAGCTATCAGCGACTAATGGAAGAGTGTAAACTAACCCAGGAAAGTCTAAGTGACAGGGTCGGAAAAAAACGGTCGACCATCTCGAACTACCTTCGCCTTCTAAGATTACCGGCCGTCATCCAAAAAGCCATCAGGGAACAGGAAATCACGATGGGTCATGCTCGTGCGCTGATCAATATAAATGATTCCGAAACACAGGTTATGGTATACCGTCAAGTTGTCAAATACGATTTCTCAGTAAGAAAAACTGAAGAGATCGTTCGCAAGCTTGGTGCGGCAGAAGAGGAACCAACCTCCCCTAAAGATCCTACCATGACAGACCAGTTCGAAGATTTGAAGAAACATCTTGGCAAATATTTCAACAGCAACATCGGATTGAAAATTAATGATCAATACAAAGGGAAAATAGAAATCCCTTTCAAAGATTCGAAAGATTTGGACCGAATTATAGGGATTTTTGATAGATTGGATTTGTAATCAGGAAATTAAGTTGTTTTGAAAATTTATTTGAAAGGAATTCTTATCGTCATAATTATAGCACTCTTCTGCTTCAATCTGGAAGCACAGGAGTTTGCTGTCCCAAATGACACCATTAAAATTTCTGTTTCAAAGCAAAAAAAAGTATTTTCGCCAAAGAAGGCCTCTATCTATGCAGCATTGTTCCCTGGATTGGGACAAGTGTATAATGGGAAATATTGGAAACTTCCCATTGTTTATGGTGGTTACGTGGGTTTGATTTATGTTCTTGGTTGGAACAGCAACAATTACAATGACTATTTCAATGCCTACAAAACCATTGCTATGTATCAGACGGTTGCTCAGATGAGCAAAAAAGACAAAGACTATCTGAACGAAATTTTTAAAATTCCTTACTGGGATT
>CAIRSO010000187.1 GCA_903881215.1 uncultured Bacteroidia bacterium | reverse complement strand
TAGAGTATTTAAAGTGCCTGGAGTGCCTAAAGTACTTATTTTACCACAAACTTTAAGTACTCCAAACTCTAAGTACTCCAAACTTCTTTCAAAGGGCTATCCTGAAGGCCAGATTGAATCCGACTTTTGTGAGATTCATCTTGTCAAAGCCTATAAAAACTCCGACGTTGGTAGAATAAAAGAACTCCAGCAGAGTATATCCGGCTTCGATATGATAAGGATTTGAGGGCGAGCTGTAATAGCCGGCCCAAATCATTTCCCGCCAAAGGGTATTACTCAGGACAGGAAGGTATTTCAGCAGGATAAAAGGCGATTTGTAGGAGATAAATCCATTGAGAAACCTATCAGAAGTGGAGAGTGCATAGTAATTTGGCGCATAAAATGAGTGTCTGTACTCATGCGGCAGAACAGGAGTGGTTTGCGTCATCACATGGGCAAAATCAGAAAAATGCAATTGCCGGTTGTTTGAGAACCATCCTGCATTGATATCCCATGCCAGACTCGACGTCTGACTTAATTCAATTAAATAGTTTATTCCGGCACTGAAGTAATCGTAATCTGATGTACTTGAGAAAATATTCTTAAGTCCCCTTTCATATCCTATGTAAAAAGTAGGAAAGTCAGTTTGAGACATGATTTTAACGCCATTGTGGATTTTGTAATAGTATCGGGGGGTATATTCCAATCTTATTCCTGCCTTGGTCGTTGTCTGACCTGCCAGTTGTCCGGCATTCGCTTCATCGTTGGCAGGAAGATTTGGCTCATATTTTTTTTGCTTATCAATGAATGAGAAGTTGGTAGAATTTTCAAGCTGAGCAGTCTTATTCCATTCGAATTTTGTACGCATGACCAGTCCGTTGACCAGATCAACCTGATTGGCAATTTTAAGATACCTTGATTCATAAATGCGGGCAAAGTTGGTCTTAAAAAACAGGGAAGCGATGCTGTTGATAAAAGGCGAAATTGCCGCTTCTGTGCTGTTAAAATCTTGCGAATAGATTCCGGTATTTATCTCAAATATTCCACGATGCAAAGGAGCATAAGAATATTTGACACCCAGGTTTCCCATAACCTTTTCCCGGTTGAAGGCATAAGCTAGTTTGGGGCGAAACCCCAGTGAACGTCCGGGTTTGAATGTCTTGGCCAAAAGCATCTCCTGACTCATAGCAAATCCGTCTACCGCATTGAAGGTTATTCTGCCGAGATTGAAAAGTCCATAATAATTGAATTGCCAGGTGGAGTCGGCCAATGTTTTGTGTCGTCCAAAAAAGAGTGTGGCAAAAGATCCTGGATTAAATTTCCCTTTTGTAAAAGACACTTCTTTGTTGCTTTTTTTCGTCTGAAGCACAACCGAGTCACGTTTCTGAAAGCTTTGCAACTCCTCATCAGCAAGGGGGATGGGCCGCATGGTGTTCCAAAAGGAGCTGTCCCTTTTGGAAGCATTGGGATCAATTAGTACTTTGACCGATTCCGTTAATTCCAGCGTTTTGATAGAATCCGTAGCCGATCGCTTGATGTTGGACTGCATCAAGCGTGAGAGTTTATCCATCTCCTGATTGCTCAAGTCCTTCTTCTCCAGCAGTGCATCAATTTTTTCCTTTTTCTTTACTTGTGACCTGGATGGTTTCGTTTCTTTTGCGACATTCGAAGCTATTTGTTTGTCTGTCTGAGTATTTGAAGTTTGGCGGACCGGCAGATTTAGGATATCGACTACGCTCTGGTTGAAATGCAAATCAGTATATTTCATGGATGTAGAAAATCTTCCACTTCCCTTGATGCCCATCATGTTCGCTTCGAAAGAGAATTTGTGGCTGACAGGTAGCCAGATAGAAGGAGAGACTTCATCGTAAGTCATGAATAGATTTACTTTCCCGACAGGTGTGTCAAAATTGAGATCTGCCTGCTTCAAACACCAGTAATCCTCCATCACATAAAGGGTACCCTCAAAAAGTAGCTTGCTTTTTCTCTTTGGTGTAACCTTGATCTTGTTCACAATGTTTTTGCCTTCATAACTGAATCCTTCGTAGGTGAAGTCATAGTGTGAAAAGGCATTTTTCCCTACCGGGGATATTAAAACATCAATGTTATCCTGATATAAACTGGATGCCAGCATGTCTGTCACCTGGAAATCAATTCCTTTCGGGAAAGAGGAGTTGATAGATTTTATCTGAAGGTCATATTTGTCAGGCGCCTTAAAAGTGATCTGGTTCACACTTTCCTGCACAAGCACATCGCCCGACTTAATGTCAATGTTCTGTTTCCTTAGCTGATTCCGAAAAATTCCGGGAATATTATCAACTTTGATCGTGCCCCTTAGATAGGCAGTGGCACCGTAACTCTGCATCTGGTTGAGGTGAACATAAGAGAGGCTGATCACCTTACGCATGATGGGATAGGCCCTGTCAATTCCTGCATTGATGGTGACTTCCTGAATCTCCTGAATCTGCTCTTCCAGGACTACCGTGATCGAAAGTGGCTTTTCGGCCAGGACAACTGATTCTGTCTTTGGCGTAAAACCCAAACTTCGATAAGTTACTGTATACTTTCCGGGAGGAAGGGCAATTTCGAAATTCCCATTTTCGTTGGTTGTCGTTCCTTGTGATCCTTCCTTGAAAAAAACAGTAGCAAACGGAATCGGCTGACCACTTCTATCCTTGATGTTGCCGTTGAGGTTGTGTCCTGTCGCCAAATTGAACAATACACAAATTAAAGAGAGAAGGATCAACAATTTTCTCATGAACAAATATTTTGCCTTTTTACGATATTTCAATCCAAAAGTATCAAAATGAACCGGACGCTGATGTCCGTGGCACAAAAAAAATAGCGTATGAAAGGCAGAGTTTTTCTACCATTTCATACGCCACATCTTATTCTGGTTGGAAAGAGTTTAATACGCGTTGATGATCGCCAGGAAATCTTCTGCTTTTAGAGACGCACCTCCGATAAGTCCGCCGTCGATATCCGGTTGACCGAAAATCTCTTTGGCATTGGCCGGACTGCATGAACCACCGTAAAGAATGGAGCATTCAGCAGCAATAGTTTGATCATATTTTTTTGCGATCAGCTGACGGATAAAGAAAAGCATATCCTGAGCCTGTTGAGTACTTGCCGTTCTGCCTGTGCCAATGGCCCAAATCGGTTCGTAAGCGATGACGATCTTTTTGAAATCTTCAGTTGAAAGGTTGAATATGGTCTCGTCAAGTTGTTTTTTTACGAATTCATTTTCTGTTCCGGCCTCGCGGATGGCCAGAGCTTCACCACAGCAATATATCGGAGTCAGTCCCTGCGCAAGGGTTAAGGCAACTTTCTTGTTTAATATTTCACTGGTTTCATGGTAATATTCGCGGCGTTCGGAGTGTCCAATAATGACAAAGGTTGCTCCGGTTGATTGTATCATGGATACAGATACTTCACCGGTGTAGGCACCTTTTGGTTCGGCTGCGCAATTTTGTGCGGAAACAGAAATCCGGCTTAAATCTACACTAGTTGCGATGCTGGCCAAATGTGTGAACGGTGTGCCCAATACGACAACAACGTCTTTGGCACCTTTTTCCACAACCAAATTGCTAACTTGTTTTGCCAGGGCGATACCTTCGCTAAGTGTGGTATTGCATTTCCAGTTTCCGGCTACAATTTTCTTTCTCATGGTGAGTGATATTTTAATTTTGAGGTTAATGATCTTTCTGCAAAGATAGGAATCAGACATTTAAGATACGAACGCGATGGTATCGTTCCAATCAATTTAACTATTTGGTTACGTTAGAAACCAGACGTGTCATCTCCTCAATGGTTGGAATGTCATTGTAGTGCCATTTACCCAGGATGGTTCCACTGCGAAGGTAAAGAAGTCCCGGATTTCCCCTAACAATGGTCTTGAGTGTTACCTCATCGCCAAAAAGAAATTCGTAAGTAGGGTTGGCTATTTTCTTGAAATCTTCGAGTCGCTGACCTGTGGTTGATGTAATACAAACAAATTTGTAACCGGAAACGCGTGCCCAGCCTGCCATTTGATTTAAATCATCCTGCCTTTTCAGTGAACTTTTTGTCAGATTGGCTGCTACCAGGAAGAATGTCGGCTTGTCATCGGCAAAGAAAAAGCTTGTCACATCATCGCCCGGAGGGGTGCGGATCTGAAAGTCGTGGATTGGTGGGGTATAGCCCTTTGTTACCAGGACGGATTGTCCCATCGATTCGAATTTCCAGTTAAGGGTATCTTGCCATGGATAATCGGTATCTGTAAATTGTTTGACGGCATTGGTTTGCTTGTTCCGGTAGAAAAAGCTGTTCTTGTAAACATCCGCCTGCGATCCTGGAGGAATCGTCATGCTTTTCGGAATATTGACGCCAACTTTGAATGGTCTGAAGTCAATAACAGGATCGTGCCGGTAAGACCAAATGACAAAACCAAGGTAAACAGTGGTGATGATGGCCAGACGATAATGTCTCAGTTTACCCAAAACGACAGGTTCAACTGAAGATCGTTTGACGAAAACCAGAATGGCCATAGCAGAAAGGAGGATGTTTTTATAGAATGTTTCCCAGTTGCTGATCACAAGCGCATCGCCGAAACATCCACAGTCAGTTACCGGATTCCAAATGGCAATATAGAGTGTAAAAGGCGTGAAGAATGCCATGAAAATGAGTCCGAGCAGGGAGGTCAGGCGAATTCTGACACACAGCAGCATGGCCGCACCAACAAAAAATTCGGCAAAGGGAAGGATGTAGGAAAGTATCGGAGCAAGAAAGCTCAAGCTGCCAAGTCCCATGGTTTGAAGATAGTCGGCCAGTTTATATTCAAGTCCCCAGGGGTCAATACCTTTGACGAAACCGGAGAAGATAAAGACCAGTCCAAAGATCCAGCGCGATAGCGTGAGAAGTGTTTTCATCTGTGTATAATATATTTTTCAATTGCCAGATGGAATACCCATGAGGTAAAAATCATTTCGGATGGTGATTCGGAAATCATGGGTATTTCATAGTTCAGTCTCAAATTCCATTTTAATTAGTGCAAAAACCGAATAATTGATCATGTCCATGTAATTGGCATCGACACCTTCCGATATCAGTGTTTTTCCCTGATTGTCCTCAATCTGCTTGGTGCGTTTGATTTTCATCAGAATCAGATCGGTGAAGGAGCTAATCCGCATTTGCCGCCACGCTTCTCCATAATCATGGTTTTTGTCCAGCATTAGTTTTTTGGCTTGCTCCAGATTGGCAAGGTAAAGTGCCTCGGCCCTATCGTAGGGAAGTTCCTCTTCTTCGGCTCCCAGCTCCAGCTGAATCAGTGCCAGGGCGCAATAATTGATGATCCCGATAAATTCAGAGCGCGCATCCTCTTCAATTTTTGCGACGCCTTTCTCTTCAATAATGCGGATTCGCTGTGCTTTGATAAAGATCTGATCGGTCATGGAGGAGGGGCGAAGAATCCGCCAGGCTGTCCCATAATCTTTCATCTTTTTCAGAAAGACTTCCCGGCAAAGGCCGATCACATGATCGTATTGTTCTTTTGTTTTTTTCACAGCGAAAATATTGATTTAATGCGTTTTAACTGATTCTTTTTCATCGAGGATTGCCAACCGGATTTCAGCGGAATACCATCTTTCAAAGATATAAAAAACCCTCCAATGCAGTGCTTTCATGTGGTAGATTTACTATTTTTGTCCATAGTCAAAGAATTATTAGATTGATCTCTGGAATTGAAACCTCTTGCGGTTTTTCCTGTTAGCACCAAAGACCTTATTCATGTTGTTTCAAAAAATTGAAAAGCCCTTTTACCGGAAAAAAGAATCGATACAGCTAAATGGTCGGTTGATTCAGCTGAATAAGCCTGTCGTTATGGGTATTCTGAACCTGACACCTGATTCTTTTTATGAGGGAAGCAGGTATCAGCAGGAGAAGGAGATCCTGGTCAGGGCGGAGGAGATACTTTTGGAAGGAGGCTTGATCATTGATATTGGCGCGGTCTCGACCAGGCCGGGTGCAACTTTTGTGTCAGAAGGTGCAGAATTGGAGCGGTTACTCCCAGCTGTAAAAGTAATTCGTCAGCATTTTCCGGAAGCGAACCTTTCTATCGACAGCTTCCGATCCGGTGTTGTCGCCAAAGTATATGACGAAATAGGTGGTTTTCTGGTCAACGATATCTCAGGCGGAAATATGGATGGTCAAATGTTCGAAACCGTTGCCAAGCTCGGACTTCCCTACATTCTCATGCACATTCAGGGAACACCTGATATCATGCAAAAGAATCCCACTTACCAGGATGTAGTCAAAGATATTCTCCTGGCGCTTTCAGAGAAAATAAATACCTTGAAGTTGTTGGGCGTTAATGACATCATCGTCGATCCGGGATTCGGCTTTGGAAAGAACCTGCGTCACAACTATGATCTTTTGAACTCTCTGGATTCGTTTCGTCTTTTTGAACTACCTTTGCTGGTAGGCGTATCCCGCAAAGCGATGATCTGGAAACTGTTGGATAGTTCACCCGGAGAAAGTCTCAACGGAACGACAGTTTTGAACACACTTTCCCTGATGGGCGGTGCAGATATCCTGAGGGTGCACGATGTACGCGAAGCAGTGGAGACGGTAAAACTGGTCTCCGAAATTAAAAAAAAAATGATGGCATGACGGAACTCTTTATCCACATTAAGTTTCTGGATATCCTCGATATTCTCTTCGTTTCAATTCTGTTTTACGAATTGTACAGCCTTGTGAGAGGAACCGTCACGTTCAGTATTTTCCTTGGCATATTTATCGTCTTTATGGTTTGGGTAGTGGTTCGCGCTCTAAAAATGGAGCTGCTTGGGTCGATTCTCAGCAACCTATTTGGCGTAGGAATGATTGCCATCATCGTTGTTTTTCAGCAAGAAATTCGACGATTTCTTTTGATGTTGGGGAATAGTTACAGGAACAATAAGAAGATCTCGATCGGATCGCTTTTCTCCGGCCAGTTTAGAAATATCTCTCCATCAGGCATTAAATCTATCGTGGATGCCTGTATTCAAATGTCCAAATCCAAGACTGGAGCGCTGGTCGTAATTTCAAGAACCAATGAATTGAAGGAATACATTCGGACCGGGGAGTTGATTGATGCCGAGATTCGCACGGATTTGATTTCCAGCATATTTTTCAAAAATTCCCCTCTTCACGATGGGGCCTGCATTGTGGCTTCCAACCGCATTCAGGCAGTGCGCTGCATCCTTCCGGTTTCTTCCAGTCAGGAGATTTCCCCTGCGCTCGGTTTGCGCCACCGTGCTGCCATCGGAATGTCTGAAGTAACGGATGCCTTTACCATCGTCGTTAGCGAAGAGACCGGACGTATCTCCGTCACCGAAAACGGCAAACTAATGGAGAATGTTAGTCCTGACGAACTCTTCCGCATCCTCCAATCCGAAGAAAAAAATTGAATCCGACCCCTCTTTTAAAATTCTCCACTCATTACCTATCGCCAATATCCAATAAATTATTCGGGATTCTTTCGTCTTTTCGAAATTTCAAAAATAGCGGCAAGTAAATAAAGATGGCCGTTACCGAGAATATCAATCCCCCCATGGCACCTGCTGCAAATGCAAACCAGAAAACTTCTTTTTGGCCGGCCCATACAAATGGGACTAAACCCAGAACCGTAGAAATAATCGTCAGGAAGATCGGAATTATTTTATGGTTGAATGCCTTCATGTAAACACGCAAACTGTTTCGAACCCCCTTCGTTCGGCAAAAGTTGTTATAGTCATTAACAATGTACAAACCTGCATTCACGACAATGCCACACAACAAGATAAACGAAGCAAAACCTCCCTGGTCAAAGTTAAAATCGAATATATAGAAGGTCAGAAAAACCCCTATAAATGAAATGGGAATCATGAGAATAATGGCCAGAGGTTGCATCAATGACTCAAGTAAAATAGAGCAGATAAAATAGATGATCAGAATAACTAAAAGGATGAGAAAATATTGTGATTTATCCTTTTTGTCCCAACCACCCCAATTCATCTGTCGTATCGAATAACCCAAAGGTAAAATCCGAGTTAACTCCTTCTCCTGTTGTTCGCGGACCATTTTTGAGAGCGGTTCAGGCCCTATAAAATTGTAGGCGACAACC
>CAIRSO010000186.1 GCA_903881215.1 uncultured Bacteroidia bacterium | reverse complement strand
ATCTCATAACCCTCATTCTGCTGAATTGATTTCAATGTGCGATACAATGGGTATTTTGTTGATTGGTGAGGCATTTGATAAATGGGGGCCTGCTTTTAATTACAGTAAAAATTGGGAAAACGATTTAAGAGATTTTTTAAGCCGGGATAGGAATCATCCTTCAATTGTATTGTGGAGTGTTGGGAATGAGGTAAGTGAAGTTGATAAGCCTTCTGGTGTTGAAATATTGAAAAAAATGGTTGCTTTTGTTCATAATTATGAACCTTCAAGGCCTGTTACTTGTGCCTTGCTCCCCGGGAGACAGAAGAGTGGAGAGCCTTGGGAAATGTCTTTTTTTATGGATGTAGTAGGCTATAATTACATGTCACAATATTATGAGCCAGACCATAAAAAGTATCCCAAAATGATCATTCTTGGCAGTGAAACCCTTCCCTTTTATACCAGAAATAATTTAGAAAAGGATTTATGGAAAAAGGATATTTCAAAGAAATACTCAGATGGAAATTCTTTTTTCAAAGTTGGTGATTTTGTCGCAGGTCATTTTATTTGGGCTGGGATTGATTATTTAGGAGAAGCTGTACAGCCATGGCCTCTTAAAGGATGGGAAAATGGAGTGATAAATACTTGCGGTTTTCGAAAACCCTATTCTTTTTACATCCAGAGTTTATATTCGGATAATCCCCTGGTACATATAGCTGTTTTAGATGAACTGAACACGAGGCAGACTGGTAAAAAAGGCTGGGATTGGCCGCCCGTAAAAAGCAGCTGGAATTGGCCCTGGGATTCAAGCAAAAAATTAACCGTTTATACATACTCTTCGTGTGAATCAGTCGAATTATTAATAAATGGGAAAAGCCTCGGGGAAAAACATTTAAAGGATTTTAAACAAAAAATGATAGAATGGAAGATCCCCTATGAAAAAGGTGAGTTGCAGGCTATTGGTAAAAACGCTGGAAAAGAAGTTGCCAGACACAATTTGGTTACAGCCGGAGTTCCGGAAAAGATTAAACTGATTCCGGATTATACACATATGAAGGCTAACAATGAAGATATCATTCATGTAACAGCTTGTGTGGTAGATAAAAATGGTACCCTGTGCCAGGACAATAATTTCCTTGTTGAATTTAACCTCTCTTCAAAAGCTAAAATTATTGGCGTTGACAATGGTGATTTATGGAGTAATGAACCTTACAAAAGTAATAAACGGGAGACCCGCGATGGCATGGCATTGTGTATAATCCAGGCAGGGAATGAAAAGGGAGATATTGTTTTAAAAGCATTTTCAAAGGGTATAATTGGAGACAGCATTAGTATAAAAACTTACTGATTAAAGCAGGATGCTTTGTTTAGTAAATTCAGATTAAAAAAGCATGGCTTCTACTATTACAGGTTTGTCAAATAAAAAATAAAATAATAAGAATAATAAAAATGAAAAGAAATCGCAACGCTTTAATGAAAATGGGAGGTTCGGCAGTAATTGGTTTTGTTGCCATTTGCCTTCTGATATTATTGTTTTATTCATGCAATTCGGGCACGCAAAACAAATCTCAGACTGGTTCTGAGTCAGCTACGCCGTTTCAATACAGGTCTATTTCTTTTGGCACCCCTGGCAGGGAGGGACCGCCGGACGCAATGGGGACGAAAGTTACAGGCAATAAATTTGATGGAATCCGTCTGGATCTCAACCGCGACATGGTGAAGCGGGCTGCACAGTTAGGCTTCAATGATGTGACCATTCAAACTGAAAATGTGACCATGCCCAAGCTTGAGGCCCTGCGGAAATGGGCCGATTCGACGGGCAACTTTAAGTTCATTAAAGAACAGGGCATGACCCTGAGCGTGTGGGTGCATGAACTCAATGATATGCCCGCAGATGTAGGTCTGCCGACGCTGGATAACGAAAAACTTTGGTCTGCACTGCGGCAGCGCTATAATTATATATGCACTAAGCTGCTGCCTGAGATGGACTATTTTGTGCTTACAGTGGTAGAGAGCCAGTTGTGGATGACTGAAAATGCTGAGGTGCTAACCAAATTGGTCACTGTAATAAATGAAGAATGCCGAAAAGCCAATAAGAAATTGATCTTTCGTACCTTCCTCTGGTATGTAAAAGAATTCGATGTCTTCAAAGAAACTCTTAAGCATATACCAAACGATGTAATAGTGATGAGCAAATGTGTTCCCCAGGACTGGCATTTACGCGGGGTCGATGATCCTTTTATCGGCATGGCCGGCCAACGGGATCAGTACATTGAATTCGATATTGCAGGGGAGTACAATAAGTTGGATCATGTGGCTTGTGCCTTTACCGATATTCTGCAACGGCAGTTGGAATATGCATCAAAAAACCGCTGCGATGGAATTTCGGTTAGGGTAGATCGATATGGCGCCACTTGTTGGGGCCAGGCTCAGGAGGCGAATCTGTGGTTTCTAGGGTACTGGGTATCCGGAAAATCGAAGGATACCAACAAGGCATGGCATGACTATGCCGTTGAGACGTTTGGCGAAAATGCGGCTCCTGCAATGGTTCGGGCGTTACAGCCCACAGGCGAGGTTGTAGCTGAGGCGATATGCGTGGAACAGGAATCATTCGGTTATTCCCGCGATATTCTGCCCGCCTTGCGCAAGCCTGGTGATCCCTTCGACGTTCTGCACTCCCCAGCCAAATGGGATACCTCTTTGGTGCCCACTTATAAGAAGATAGTCGCAGGTGATCCGGAGATCATTCGGCGCAAAACGAAAAAGTTCGTCCAGACACTGGCTTCGGCCAATGAGAGCCTGCGTCTGATTGATTCTGTTAAACAGAATCTTCCTAAAGGAGCTTATGAATTCTTTCACTGGAAGCTGGAAGAGAACCGATTTCTGCTGGAGATGTTCTGCAATATGGAACTTGCCTGGCTCAAGGATGCCCGATACCGGCGCACTGACTCTTCCGATGAACGGAATATTCTAAGCCAGGAAATTAAAGAACATTTTAAAGGCCGTCAAAACTCTTTACGACCAGGAAACCAGCAAGACAATCACTGTTGATTGGCGGGGAAAAACACATAATCTGCGACGAGGTTCTTACCATAATTGGATGGGCTGGCTTAAAGGTTTTCAAAGCTATTCCGTAATAGCCCAACTATCTCAAAACGGATCGCCAAAGGAAGGGATCAATATCGCTTTTGGGAAACCAGCGACCTCCTCTTCCAGCAAAAGTAACCATCCCGCTTCCTATGGCAATGACGGGAAGCAGGAAACCTATTGGTGTGCCGATGATAACAAAACCGGCCATTGGTGGCAGGTAGATTTAAAGAAAAAATATGATCTTGCCGGTTGTCAAATCCATTGGCAATTTGGTGACCGGATATATCAATACAAGATAGAAGGGTCGCCGGATGGTAAAAACTGGTCACTGCTTACAGACAAAGACAATTTGGAAGTAAAGCAGGTGGATCAGGTGAGTTTCACAACCAGGGGGATCCAATATGTGAAAATTACCTTTAAGGGCCTGGGTCAGGGCAACTGGGCCGGTTTCTACGAATTTAAGGTATTGGCAACAGAATGATAAAGGGCCCACCATATGAGACAATGCAGTTTCTGCCAGGTTCTATAACGATGAAGAAGATGTTTCTTTCTCTATGTGGATTGGCTCTTTTAAGTGCTTCTTCATGTGTAAAAAAGAACAAAGATCCTAATATTATCTTTATTCTTACCGATGATTTGGGCTATGGTGATGTGTCAGCATTAAATGAAAATTCAAAGATAAAAACAACAAACATTGATCGACTGGCACAGCAAGGTGCAGTATTTACCGATGCTCATTCCAGTTCGTCTGTTTGCACGCCTACACGCTACGGAATTTTGACAGGACGTTACAGCTGGCGAACTGCCTTGAAGAAAGGTGTTTTGTATGGATATGACAAGGCCCTTATTCCTCAAAATAGAAAAACCATTGCATCGGTTCTGAGGGAGAGGCATTACCAAACTGCTTGTATAGGCAAGTGGCATCTGGGATGGGACTGGAATAATATTGAAAAAGGAAAGGATAGCATAAACTACGCTAAGCCAATTAAGAATGGACCTACTACTTTAGGGTTTGATTATTTTTATGGAATTGTGGGGTCATTAGACATGGATCCTTATGTTTATGTTGAGAATGATCAGCCTACAGCACTCCCCGATAGAATCACAGAAAACAAGGGGATGAGATTATGGCGCAAGGGACCAACCGCATCAGACTTTGACCATGAGAAAACTTTGCCAAATCTCATCAATCGTGCTGAAAAATATATCGAAGAAAAGTCGAAAGATAAAAGGCCATTTTTCCTTTATCTATCACTTACTGCTCCGCATACACCCATTTTACCTGTTAAAGAGTATCAGGGCAAATCCAGGCTTAATCCCTATGGTGACTTTGTGTTAATGGTGGATTCAATGGTCGGTAGAGTGATGGCTTCCGTTGATAAGGCTGGTATTACCAGGAATACAATACTTGTCTTTGCATCAGACAATGGATGTAGTCCCGCTGCAAATTTTGATGAACTAAAAGCAAAAGGGCACAATCCCAGCTACATTTACAGAGGTCATAAGGCCGATTTGTTTGATGGCGGACATAGAATTCCCTGTATTGTAAGATGGCCTGCAAAGGTGAAGTCACACAAGGTAGAGCAAACAATCTGCCTGAACGACTTTATGGCAACATTTGCCGCTGTAACAGGTTATAAATTAAAAGATAATGAGGGAGAGGATAGCTTCAGTCTATTGCCGCTTTTGCTAAATACCCAACCACAGGAAATTATACGAGAAGCCACCGTCCATCATTCAATTGAAGGAGAGTTTGCCATTCGTAAGGGTGAATGGAAATTATTGTTGTCTCCCAGTTCAGGTGGATGGAGCTACCCTCGGCCAGGCAAAGATGATAAGGTTATTGCGACCTTACCTCCTTGTCAGCTGTATAACATGAAAACGGACCCGGGGGAAACAAAAAACCTTTGTGATGAATATCCGGCTGTAGTCAATGAACTAAAGGCGTTGATGATAAAATATATCAACGATGGACGCAGCACACCTGGCATACCTCAAAAAGACAGTATTTTAAGCACTTATTAATTTGAAAATAAAATACTTATGAATAGAAAACCATTAACACTGGCAGCTGGCTTGGTACCTTTTGCATTCATGGCCATCGCAGGGGTGGGAGCATCAGGTTCAATGGCGTCGGTACCATCGGTTAAAAGGCCGAATGTGATTATCGTCCTCACGGATGACCAGGGCTACGGCGACCTGTCGTGCCATGGTAATCAGGTTCTAAAAACACCGCAGCTCGACCGTCTATTCTCTGAGAGCGTCCGCTTCACGGACTTCCATGCCGCTCCTATGTGCACACCGACACGTGGCCAGCTCATGACCGGTGTAGACTGCCTGCGCAACGGTGCGATGAATGTTGGCTGTGGACGTGTTTTCATGCGCCGCGAACTTCCAACTATGGCAGACCTCTTTGCCGCTGGCGGTTATCGCTGCGGCCAGTTCGGTAAGTGGCACCTGGGCGACAACTATCCGTACCGGCCGCAAGACCGCGGATTCCATGAGTCCATTAGCTATCCCTCGTCGCATATCAGCAGCGCGCCCGGCTTCTGGAACAATCACTACTTCGATGATACCTACTGGCATAACGGCCGGCCCGAGCAGTACCGTGGCTACACCACCGACGTCTTCTTTAATGAGGCCATGAAATGGATGGGTCAACAGGCGGCTGCTGGAAAGCCCTTTTTCTGCTACCTGCCGACTGCGGCCGCGCATGCACCGTTGTTCGTGCCTCAGAAATACCGCGACCTTTATAAGGATCAGAAACCCGATGTGGCAAGCTTCTTCGGAATGATCGCCAACATTGACGAAAACATGGGCCGGCTGGAGACGTTTCTGGCGTCGAACGGGCTGCGCGACAACACCATCGTCATCTTCATGTCTGACAATGGCGGATTTGTAGGTGTGCCAGTCTACAACGCGGGCATGCGCGGCGGCAAACGCAGTCTGTTGGACGGTGGGCACCGCGTACCCTGCTTCTTCCGCTGGCCCGGCGGCAAATTCCGGGCGCCCGGCGACGTGGCCGGGTTGACCGAGGTGCAGGACATCCTGCCAACCCTGGCCGAGCTGTGTTCGTTGCCGAAGTTGAGCGCACGTTTCGACGGTGTGAGCCTGGCAAGGCTGCTTCGGGGCCAGCGTGAGGTTCTGCCGGACCGCATGCTGGTGGTCAACTTCAGCCGCATGGACAAGCCAGAGCCTACTAAATCAGGGTCAGTCGTGCTATGGAAACGCTGGCGCCTGCTGGAAGGTCGGGAATTGTACGACCTAACGACCGATCCGGGACAGAAAGAGAACATCATCGGGAAACATCCCGATGTGGTGGCGAAGATGAGTGCCCATCTCGAAACCTGGTGGCGCAAGGTTGAGCCGACAATAAACGACTTTGGCGCCGCGATCATCGGCAGCGACGCTGAGAATCCCAGCCTGCTGTCGCCACCTGACTGGCAGGACGTGTTCTTTGACAAGAGCAATGAGGTGCGCCAGGGGCTGAAGAGCAACGGCGCCTGGAACGTAATCGTCGATCAAGCTGGCAGTTACGAGTTCGAGTTGCGCCGTTGGCCTCGCGAAGCTGACACACCTATTGCTGCAGGTCTGCCTGTCCACATTCATACCGATGGCGAGTTCCCGGCTGGCGTGGCACTTCCAATTGCCAAGGCACGTGTGAAGATAGGGAACGTCGATGCCAGCAGCACGTTGCCGGCCATCGCGAAACAGGTGACCTTCAAAGCGGAACTGCCGGCCGGGCGTACGCAACTGCAAACCTGGTTCTACGACGGCGATGGCAATGAGCTTTGCGGAGCCTACTATGTTTATGTGACAAGAAAATGAGCTGATGGAATTATCAAGTCAGAGTCAGTCAGCTTATTGGGTGCCTTATTAATAGTTTTAAACTTTCAGAAAATTACTTTGTAAATGAAAAAGGTATTGACAGTTCTGATTTTTCTTTCTCTTGTCGTTGCTTCCGGGCCTGTTTTCCCAAGCGTCATTCCCAACGGTACGGCAGTGGATGAATCTGTAATTTTGGCATTTGCCCGTCAACTCGCAATAGGCAAAACGGTAGAAGCTAAAATCACGGGAAAGGGGCAAGATTGTTATGAATTTGATACGGCATCCGATGGAACGATTCATGTTAAGGCTGGAACGGCCCGAGGCGTGTTGTATGCCGTCTATGATGTCCTCGACGGAAAGACTAGCGGCAAAGAGACTCCGTCCTTTTCTGTACGTGGCATCAATCCGTGTGAGAGTTTTTCCCGTCATACGCCAGATATGATCATCCGATTAATTGACCGCATGGGCCGATGGAAAATGAACCGGATAATTATCCATACAGAATACGGATTCGAGCGATACAAAGATCTGATTGTCCGTGAATGTGCTAAAAGGGGAATTGAGCTTGTTTACTATTTGTATGACAACGTGTGTTTCGGGAATGCAGTGCCACGCGCCTACTGGGCTGTGGATAAACAGGGCAAAGTCAGGGCGCCCCATGACCACCTGGAGGCCTACGACCGTGTTTGTGCGAGTAAGACAGAGGGCTTTGGTCCCTATCGCAAGGGAGTGGAAAGCTACCTGAGCAAGCATAGTGATTTCCGGCATATAATGTTTGCCACAGCGGATGGAGGCGATTACTGCCAATGTCCGGAGTGCAGCCTTAAAGGTCCGTGGGAGCAAGTCCTGCCATTTTTCAACTTGTTTTTCGACGTAGCGTCCGATCGCACACGTGAACTGCTCGTCTATCATGAACGCTACGAGGTCCCGAAAGATCTGTCGCGCATAGGGAAACTGAACAGGGTGATGTATGATCTGCATTCACGCAACCGGATGAGTGCGTTAACTGACTCCGGAAAGAAAACCAACAATCGCTATCTATATGACCGTTTATTGGAGTGGCGGAAGGCCGTTTCGGGCACGCTTTGCATCTTCGAGAACATGATGATGCAGGGCGACTTTGGAGTGCCAAACTACAGCGTGGAGGCGTATTTGGAGGATTTGCGCCAGTTTAGGCAGGACGGGATTAACGGGATGATTTACGAAGTGTACGAGACTGGAATTCGGCCGCACCTTCCTGTTTTGAATGTTTTATCAAAGGCGATGTGGCGCTCCAGTGATCAATATCAGATTAAAGAGGACGCCAATCCGGAACTTCAGCATTTTTATCGTCTTGTCCGAAACTTTAAGAGCGCTCCAAACCTGGAGAATCTTAAGGCACTGAATACCTTTCTGCTGAACCATCCGGATCGCGATCACTTTGACTGGTTATATATTGGATTTACGTCCATGAAGAGATGCGATGCGAAGGCAAAGTCAAAACTATCTCAAACCAGTGACCCCTTGGAAAAGCTTTTTCTGGAAACCAATAAACTATGGGATTTCATGGAGAAAGTTGAAAATCCCCGGGAAACCACAGGCAGGATTATTACAAAAATTATGGAACGGTTGTAACCATTGGTTTCAGTTTAAACAGTTTTACTGTTCAGATTTAAAAAACCTGAT
>CAIRSO010000185.1 GCA_903881215.1 uncultured Bacteroidia bacterium | reverse complement strand
GGATTTCCACCAGGTTTTAACCAGACACCTTTCATGTAACAGGCATCATCTGTCCTAACATTGGTTCCATACATGGAGTAAGTTTGCACCAGGTTAGCCATGATCGTATACTTCATATCTGTTGCTTTTGGCCATGGAAAACCACCTGAAGCAGCATCACGACCTCCAACTTCATAGTCATTTGGTCCGTTAACATTATCCCCAAGAGTTCTGTTTGAGTGTCCGTTGGTAACAGCCCTTCTCTCAATATCAGAGACATATTGTCCACCATATCTCAGACTTCCTACCAAACCTAACCTCAGGTTTTTCCATTTGATGGAAGTATTCATACCAAGAATAAAGTCAGGATTGTAATTACCAATTGATTGTCTGTCTTTTTCATTGGTCGAATATTTCCAGTCTGTTCCACTGTCAGCAATAATCAGCATACCTGCATATTTACTGGTGGCCGGCATTCTCTGGAATGTTCTTGATGCCCACATGGTACCGATTTTTTCTCCTTCAGCCAACCTGATGGAAAGATTCGGACCGTTTCCATAGAAAGTGTAGCCATTTGGAACGTATTCCTTGGAAAGCTGCGTAATTTGGGATTCTACCTTGCTATAGTTAAAACCTAGATCCCATTTCCAATCCTTTGTACGAACAGGAGTGAAATTAAGGGAGAATTCGTATCCCTTGGCTTCAACTGTTCCAACATTTGTTAACATACCACCATAACCAACTCCCGGAGAGGTAGGAATAAAACCTTGTTGGTTGTCGTGGATTTTCTTATAAATTGTAAATTCGGCTGAAACGCGGTTTTCAAACATGGTTAAATCGAATCCACCTTCATAGGATGTTGTGACCTCGGATTTGATTTTTGGATCAACCAGATTACCTCCGATATTCATAATCTTTGCACTTCCATAATCCAGCGGACTGAAGCTGAAAGTGTTGTTACTTCTTGGTTTACCAATCCCGTGTCCTACTTGTGCAACACCTGCCCTTAATTTTAACATGTTGATCGCAGCAGGCAATTTAAATGTTGTAGATGGAAGCCAGGATAAAGAAATTGAAGGATAGAATTGATGATTCTTATCTTCTTCCAATATTCCGCTCCAATCATTTCGACCTGATGCATCAACAAAAAGCTGATTGGCATAGCCTACCTGACCTGTTGCATAAATACTTTGAGATTTTCCAATTCCCCAGCCGTTTGAAGCCGTCATCGTACCGGCAACAGCGTTGCTTAATGAGTAATCATTGGCCCTGACAAGCTTCTCAGCGTTAGCAGAATATCCATTGCTGTTACTAAATGCATAGTTATAACCCGCAGTGGCATTGGTAGTAAATTTTCCAAATCCTTTTTCCCAGATGAGCATCAAATCATTCTGAACGGTCAATCCATTGCTGGTTTGAATGGAATACTTACCATCCCTTTGATCGGAAGAGGCAAAATCTTTTGCACGTTTGTATTCATAGTTGTCACCATTGTAATCAATACCGGTTCGAACCATAAATCTCAAAGGTTTAATAATCTCCCAATCAAGCTGCACTTTTCCAAAGAAGTTGTCTTTACGATAGGTATTGATTTCACCATAAACATACATGTATGGGTTGTTGGCATAAGGAGTTCCGTCCGGCTTATAGTAAGGAGAATTTTGTTTTACTCCCTCAAAGCCGGTTTTCCAAACGGTCTGCATCTCTTTTATTGGCTGCAGGTGAGCAAGGAATTCCATGGTCAGTAACTCAATAACATCACTGTTGGCTGAGGTCTTGTTAGGACTGTATTGGCCCATGTAATTTCCATTGACCGAGATTTTTAATTTCTTGGTAATGTTGTATTCGGCATTAAAATTGGCATTTATCCTGTCCGTCCTGTTATTTGGCATTACCCCGATGTTGGTCATTTTTCCTATTCCAAAACGGAATGCACCGTCTTTGTAATTGCCTGCCACACTGGCATTGTAATTTTGAGTGGCTCCAGTTACCATGAATTCTTTCATACGAATTTCATCGGCTGCCTGAAACAATCTTGTCTCGACCCTTTGTGTCAATGTATTGTACTGATCAATAGGAAGATTAGGGAAGTCTGAAAACTTGGCACCCCAGTCATATCCCTGTCCGGGAAGCATGTAGGAGGCTCTAACCCCAATACCATATTGTGTCTGCGTTTTGAAAAAGTTGTATGGAACATCCCAGAACATTGATGTATTGACAGAAACGCCGATTCCTTTTTTTCCACCTTTACCTGATTTCGTGGTAATCATGATGACTCCGTTACCGGCAGCTTGTCCGTATAGAGCACCAGCGCTGGCACCTTTTAATACGGAGATACTTTCAATATCATCGGGATTCAATTGCGACATAAGGTTTCCAAAGTCTGCACCATTGCGGCTGTCAATTCCGGCAGTTCCCATTGGGATCCCGTCGATAACAAACAACGGCTGACTGGCAGCTGTTGAAGACTGAATATTCAAACTGGTAGCACCCCTGATGGTTACAAACACTGAACCGGCAGGGTCTGTACTTGTGGATGTAAAGTTAACACCACTCACACGACCATCAAGCGATTTTACCATGTTGGCATTTCCTCCCCTGGCCAATTCATTGGATTTTACTTCAGAAACAGAATAGGCCAACGATTTCTTTTCACGTGATATACCCAAAGCTGTTACTACGACTTCGTCCACACCAATTGTGTTGGAAGCAAGTGAAACATCTATTTTTCGCTGATTGGCAACAGCTATCTCCTTGGTTTGCATTCCCACAAAAGAAAATACAAGGGTAGCATTGCCAGCGGCTGCAAGTGAAAATTTTCCGTCAATATCGGTCACTGTTCCTGCAGTGGTGCCTTTCACCACCACACTGACACCGGGTAACGTCTGCCCGGTATCGTCCTTGACAATACCTGTGACAATATTTTGAGCAAACAGGCCGCTTGATACAACCATTAATATGCACAGAAACATTGCTTTTAGCATTTTTCTCTTCATCATAAATAATTTTTATTAGTTGTAATTATTGCTAAATTTTATATTCATTTAATTCCGAAGTATGATGATAAGATGTTAAACATCCTAAGCAAAATACATTTTTAAGGCGCTACCTCAAATGTTAAAGTCAATGCCATATTAGGTGTCCCAATTAACCCTGGATACACCGTTGAAACGAAGCAGACTGCAGTCATTTTTGTATCAGACAATTGTTGAACGATACATTCGCTTTTAAAATCAAGGATTCCAAGGAAACCGCCTTTGGTGAAACTTATGGTAGTTACTCCAGGGTAAGTTACATTGGCTGCTGTTTTTCCGTCGAGTGTTGTAGAAATCACAAAACTAATTCCTTCGTTGAGTTTAAAAGTTGCCCCCGGAGGCGTAACAAAAGGTTTGGCATATGCCAATCCGGCACCGGCTGCATCTTTATTTGGAACAGAAGGAATACCGTTTGCAAGACAATACACATATCCGGCAAAAATACCTCCGCCTTTTGGATTGATGGTCAATGTACCATCACCTTTAAAAACAAATTCATCAGTATAAACAGCTGCTAATCCAACAGCTCCTAAGATACTTCCGGGATAATTTTGTACTACCGGTGTGAAATTGGCAGTTGCTGCTGTAATTAGGAATGATGGCGCTGAAGAGCTTAGTCTCCACTTCTTACTACTTGTTGAGCCAGCCAATCCGCCTGTTAACAATTGTATCTTAGTTTTAGACGGAATCGTAACTTTATTCGTAATAGTTGTTGACCCACCAGGACCAATAATCGTTAAACTAACATTATAATCAACTCCATAAGAGGAAAAAGCATGAACAGGTGAAGGAATAGTATTTATAAAACTTCCGTCTCCGAAATCCCATTCATATTTACTGTCGTTGGTAACCTGAGCGTAAAAAGTAACGGTATTACCTGTGACAGAGTAAGTGAAAGAGGCTGTTGGTAAGGGAGTTTCTTCTTTGCAAGTAACAAAAAGAATCAACCCTAAAAATAGCAAGCCGGCTAATTTGAATTTTCTTTTCATAGAATGACATTTAAAATTTAATGTATTACAAATCACGTATTTATTCAATAATATTTTCGAAAATCGGTTCCTGATTGAATGGCTCAAGTAGTTGTATGTAAGCTAATTGTCATTAAAAAAGTCGAGACTCCCTATAAAAAAAATAGCTCTGGCAATTAAGGTAAATTATAATTGTCGAAACTAAAGGTAAGCAATTTGGATTAAAACTATACAATATTAGTTAAAAATCCTTAACAGATGATATTTTGCGGAATTATTTTGAATAATTTGGAATACAGGCAATTTAACATAGGAATGGGTTAAAATATCATTATAATTAGCCATTTATAAATGATCCTTTGACACAGTGGAACTTAATTTATTACAAAGAAATTCAAAATC
>CAIRSO010000184.1 GCA_903881215.1 uncultured Bacteroidia bacterium | reverse complement strand
TTTTGACCACCAGCAACTATCGCCAGCGCGACACACATCATTAACCACATATTTCTCATGCAATCCTCCTGACTTAGACAGGCATTTTTTGCCTGAATTTCGGACGCATTCTGGGAACAAATGCCTTTAAAAACAAGAAGAAACCATGGGTACATGAAAACTGGAATGGAGGAATACTGGAAGATTTGCTCAAATAACAAATAAGAGTTTTATCAGAATAATTACGGACAGAATTATTTTTTAGCTTCTGAATAGATGAATTGTAGATCAAAAAAGTCGGGTTTCAATTTGCCAGCAGCATAAAGCTCAACTAGACTGCCTGACAAGAAGGGAGAGTTAAACCAACTCCCTTAAGGAGGCTCCATGAAAAAAGCATTAGGATTACTCGCAATTGCAGCCCTGTTCACAGGCTGTGCCACCCAAACACCGTTAGGATTCATTCTGACTGACAACACCCTGCCATTACAGGTCGGCGATGCATCCGCCAGATGCACAAAAGTAGGAACAGCCACCAGTCAGTCCTACCTAATGATGATCGCTGTGGGCGACAGCAGTATTAATACAGCTGCCAAAAACGGCGGGATCACAAAAATCAACCATGTAGATTGGCAGGTCAAAAACATTCTGGGCTTCATCGGTGAATATACCACCACCGTTTACGGCGAATAAAGCTGGTTGAGCTAAACAAAAAGCCGCTCCGGAATACCGGGGCGGCTTTTAAATTTGCGCAATACCATTTTTTAAATTACAGCTGTCCGACTAGCTCCTTGCGCTTAGCCTCGAATTCTTCCTCGGTCAGTAATCCGGCGTCCTTCAGCTCCTTGAGCTTTTTCATCTGATCAGATACGTCAACCGATTTAAGAGAGGCTGTCGTGGGCTGCACTTTCCCTGTATCACTGCTTGTGACTTTACTTTTCAGCAAAGGTTCTGCCGCCGCAGTCGATGTTTGTTGTTCTTTGATCTTTGCACTATTTCCTTTGGCATCCGCCGACATTTTATTAACTATCTGCGTCAGGTCCCCTCTGATTGCACTATCAAAGCCATCACACGTCCCAAAAGTTACCCGGTGCGAAGATGCCTGATAGCTATTCCGCCAAAGGGTCTGACCTGATTTAGACTCGACCGCCACATCCATTTGGATGCCGCCGCCCGTAATGAATAACGGCCATAACCAGCTATAGCTCCAATAATTGAATTTAGTCAACGTTGGAGCAACAATCGCAACATCGGCAGATGATTCTGCAGAGTCCACTACGGTATAACCAGCACGGGTATACACATCGGCAGCAGCTTCGGTTACACACTCATCAATCGGTCGATTAGCAGCAATTCGGGATACAGGAATAGCAAAGACTGTAAAGGTATGTTTCCCAACAACTGCGCTGTCACCGCTCACGCCATCGCCCCATTCTGCTTTTTTTATACACACCGTTTTATTTAGCGCTTTTGATTGGGTTGGTTTATTCCATGATATGCTAGCGGCAGATTGGCATCCCGTAGAACAACACATTGCCACCGTAGCAACGGACATAAGAGACCATTTTAATTTGGTATTACCTTTGACGAGCATCTTTCGCATTATTTTTTCCTTTGTTGTTTGGCATCCGATTACGACAGTAGGATTTTGTTGGGAATAACAAATATCTATGTTGTCTTTTAGAGTAACAGTCATGGCTATTCCTCACAAGAAAATGTACCGCAAAATTACACAGAAAGGGCGAGAGGGTTTGATAGTGGGATCGTGGATGGCTTCTTTGGGTTTTGTTTGCAGACGCAAAGCAGAAAGCCCGCAAAGTCGTGTTTGCGTTTGGAGAAAAGTCCGACTAGACTGGATGCAATAAAAGGGAGAGTTAAACCAACTCCC
>CAIRSO010000183.1 GCA_903881215.1 uncultured Bacteroidia bacterium | reverse complement strand
TCACCCGTTCCAGTATTCGTTGGTAGCTTTCGCATTGCTGATTTTTTATGTGCTGCTGACTTCCATTGGGGAACAGACCGGGTTCAATTGGGCTTACCTGATTTCAGCAGTAGCCGTCACCTCGCTAATTTCGTGGTATGCATTTTTGATGCTGCGAAATAGACGAATGGTGGCCTGGGTAACGCTCTTACAGACAGGTTTGTATTTGTTCCTGTTTACCATTTTGCAATTGCAGGATTACGCGCTGCTCGCCGGAAGCATCGGACTTTTTGTTATTCTGGCCATTTTAATGCACGCATCCCAGCAAATCAAATGGTATTCTGAAGATTAGTCCGGAAGTCTATTCTTCTGTTTAAGTTAAAGTTAAGTTAATGTCAGAATTTCATTAACCGCAAGTCAAACAAACATTTAGATTTGCATAAAATTTAACCAACAGACGATGAAGAAAACTGGATTACTTATTTCGGTAGTATTATTCGGATTGATAGCTTTTTCACAAGAGAACACATCCGGCAAAATAATCTATGAACAAACAGTCAAATTTGAGATTAAACTTGAAGGTGAAGCTGCTCAATTTGCAAGCCAGTTACCCAAAGAGCGTAAATCAGAAATGGTTCTATTATTTAACGATCAGCAGGCATTGTATCAGAACAACACCGCCCCAAAAGATGATGCCATGGAAATGCAATCCGGTGGATCGAATGTTATGATCAGAATGGTTAATCCTGAAAATAAAGTATTTACAGACTTGACTCTTGGAAAGCAAATCGAGATGAGGGAATTCATGACACGCTTTTTTTTAATTGATAGTGACGTTTCCACATCCTGGAAAATTACAGGCAATCAGAAAATGATACTAAATTACCCTTGCCAGGAGGCCACTTCAGTTGATGGAGAGAAAAAAATTGCGGCATGGTTTACACCCGCAATTCCAGTGTCCGTCGGACCGGGTAAATATGGTGGATTACCCGGATTAATCCTTTCTGTAGATCTGGACGAAGGCAAAAATATCACAATGGCAAAATCAATTGATTTAACACCCATTTCTAAAGATATAATGGGCAAACCTGACAAAGGGAAGAAGGTATCACGGGAGGAATTTGATAAGATAGTTGCTGAAAAGATGAAGGAGACAGGCGGTAATGCCCGCACCAGTGGTCAGTCAATTATGATTAGAATTCAAAAATAATCCCTGACTTATGAAAATTCTTTTGGCAATAATCTTTATAGGGTTGGCCTGGAACGGTTTTGCACAAACACATACATTGAGCGGGGATGTTTTTTCGAAGGTAGGTTCGCCATTGGCTTCCGGGTCGGCAGTGCTGCTGAGTCCTTCAGATTCAACCATGCAAGCGTTCGGAATTTCAAATAAGCAGGGGCATTTCGATATTAAGAACATTAAGAAGGGTGATTATGTTCTTCAAATCTCCTTCATAGGGTTTGAAACACTTCACAGAAAAATTACAATCCCTGTTCCGGAGAATAACCTGGGTGCAATAATCTTGAAATCGAAACCGGTTGACATTCAGGAAGTAACTGTTGTAAGAGAATATGTACCCATTTCACTTAGAAATGACACTGTTGAATTCAACGCTGCTGCATTCAAACTTAAGCCGGATGCCGTTACCGAAGATTTGTTGAAAAAACTTCCGGGCGTGGAAGTTGATCGTGCAGGAAACATCAAGGCGATGGGCGAAGATGTTAAAAAACTGTTCGTTGACGGCAAGGATTTTTTTGGCAACGACCCCAAGGTGGCAACGAAAAATGTGCCTGCTGACGCCATTGATAAAGTTCAGTTTTACGACCGAAAATCGGAAGAAGCCATGTTCACCGGGATTGATGACGGCAGCAGGCAAAAAGTGGTGAATCTCAAATTGCGTGAAGACAAAAAGAACGGTGTATTTGGTAGCCTGATGGCCGGAGGAGGAACCGGCAACCACTGGCAAGGGAATGCAAAAGCCTACCGGTTTTCGGATAAAATGCAGCTGGCAGCCTTGGGTATGGGCAACAATGTCAACCAATCAGGATTTTCATTTGGCGATTACTTAAATTTCGGCGGAGGAATGGGAAATATGAGTAGCGGTGGAGGCTCGGCACAAATTCGGATCTCCTCTAATGGAAACTTTCCCATCAATTTTGGGGAACCTGTCGCCGGACTGAACTCTTCAGGTGCTGGTGGCGCAAATTTCTCCTATTCAAAGAGTCCCAACAACAGAGTTTTTATCAGTTATCTGGGAAAAGGGTCGACAAAGGAACTCGAACAAACCACAAAGAGCTGGAATTATACCTCTGACAAATCATTTTTGCAGGATGAATCTCTTTCTGAATCTGATAAAAATAACGGGCATACCTTTAATTTTGGGTTACGTAACCGGATAGACTCAACAAAAAATATAGTTATTGACGGAAATATCTCATTGACAAACGGTGATAACAGCCGTTTATCTGAGAATACCAGCACCGAAAATTCGGAACTTGTCAATTTTCTTGATAACAATTCTTCCAATCATTCAAACAGGATTTCGGGCAATACAGATGGATCATACATCAAAAAATTTAGAAATGACAAGTCAATTTTTAAATTGACCGGAAATCTTTCAGTTTCACGCGAAGCAGCAAAGAATCTAATCGATACCCAGACCGGTTTATACAACAACAATGTTCTGAGTGAAAACAAAATCAATAAGTTCCAGAATAACAATTCTGATTTTCTAAATTGGTCAGCCGGAACCAGCCTTCTGCAGAAGTTGGGTAACGGAATCTATCTGAAACCTGAAATCCTTATTGGAAGCGATGTTGAATCCTTAAGCCGCTCTCAGGGATTCCCACAACAGAATAATTTTGTAGTTGACTCGCTGAGTCCGGAATTTCAGAAAAGATATGCATGGTTTCGGCCTAAAATCAGTTTAATCAGAAACATGACAAAAACAAAACTGACGCTTGGAATAGAGTTGGAAGATGGCAATGTGGCAAATACCCTTAACAATAAAAGTTTAGGAAATAGGAACTATGTTAACTATCTCCCTTTTGCCTCCTGGGATTATGAATACCAACCAGGAAGAAGAGTGGCTGCAGGATTTTCCTCAAGTGTTAATGTACCATCAGTTACGCAACTCTTACCGGTTGGAAACAATCTCAACCCTTTGGCAATCTATTATGGCAATCCAAATCTTAAGCCTGAAACTCAGCAACGAATTAATTTGCATTGGTTTGTTTTTGATCAATTTTCGTTTACCTCCTTCGTGGCAACACTAAGTGGAACCACCACAAAGAATAAAATCAACTGGGACCGGACCATCAATCAGAATCTAAGCTTTGTCAATACACTTACCAACGTTAGAAACGACTCCAGGATCAATGGGAATTTTGATTTTTCCACACCAATCCGTAAGCTGGGTATAAAAGTCCATGTCAATTTTGACGAAGGTTGGAACAAGGGATTGAACCTGATTAACAAACAAGAAATGAAAATACCAATTTCACCCACAGGGGCTCATTAAGTTTTGACAACCGTAAAAAGGAAAAATGGGATGTGAGTACCGGTGTTGAGGTTTCACTCACCAATTCGAGATATTCATTGCAGAAATCGCTAAATAATAATTACCTGAATATGTCGTGGTTTGGTGTCGCAAGATTCAATCCGAACGACAAATGGAATTTTGAGGTAAATTGCGATATAGCCAAATATACGGATCAAAGTTTTGATGAATCGCTGACGATACCAGTCGTAAATTTTGAGATCAGTCGTTTCTTGCTGAAAAACAAACGGGGGACACTCACGCTGAAAGGCTTTGATATGCTTGATAGAAATAGCATCATACAACGTTTCAGTGAGTTAAATTATCTTCGCGAAGTGCGCTCAAACAGTATTGGCCGTTTTGTCATGTTATCATTTACCTACCGGTTAAATAAGTTCGGTGGCGAAAACAAGGGAATCATGATAAACATGAGAAGATGATGCTAATTTTTTTATTAATTGGAAATTGCGGATAAATTTAGAACTCAATAATCTTTCTCACGTACGAAGAAAAAGGGTCAGAAAAGGGATGAATCGTACCCGAATAGAATTTGGGTTCAAGGTTTAACCATACTACCTCAATGGTTGATTTAGATTAAAATGACATGAAAACGTTAGAGAGATATCTTGAGAATTTTATTTTTTAGCCGGTGGATGCAGCTTCCTGTTTATTTAGGATCTCTGGGGTACACCTTTTAAAGACTTTCATCGATGTTCATAATATCCCCCTTCAAGATGCTTTATTGCAAATAGGCATTCATCTTGTATTTCTTTTTTCTGCTTTACTATTAGCGTATGCAGATAAGATTATGCACTCACACGACACCCCGGAGGATAAGTGATCTTTCTAAAGTTTT
>CAIRSO010000182.1 GCA_903881215.1 uncultured Bacteroidia bacterium | reverse complement strand
TACTCTAGGCACTTTAAATACTTTAGCGCACTTTAGGCACTTTCTTTCAGGTATCAAAAGTAAGATTTTATCTGTTGCGAGATTTATGGTCTCCCTTCAGACAATGTTTTCGTATAAACAGTATATTTGAAAATTCCTTAACGAATGTGAACGATTCTTAACTCCCGGATTTATGAAGCATCTTATATTTTCCCTTCTGATTTTGATTTTGCTTATTTCTGCAAAATCAGACAAGAAACCTTTCAATGAAAAATACCGGCCTCAGGTTCACTTTTCTCCTGAAAAAAACTGGCTTTTTGAATCCAGTGGTTTTGTTTTTTACAAAGGTGAGTATCATCTCTTTTACCACAACGTTTCTACCATAAACAAGATTTACAGCGATCAGATCGGACATGCCGTCAGCAAAGATCTTCTTCATTGGCAATATTTGCCTTTTGCCTTTACTCCTAACGAAAAAACATCAGGCGGGACATCGTCCACACCAATGGCCGGCAGTGCAATCATCGACTCCATGAATGTTTCCGGATTAAAGGAAAAGGACGAAAAACCTATGCTTATTTTCTTCTCGGATAACGATGGGAATCAAAATCTGGCTTATAGCAATGACGGTGGACTTACGTGGAAGAAATATGGAAAGAATCCAATAATCAGCAATCCGGGAAGTGATGCAAAGGATCCAAAAGTCTTCTTCCATGCCCCAACCGGGAAATGGATTCTCGCTTTGTTTCGCAGCAATGGCGATAATGTCACATCAGGAGGAATTTCCTTTTACAACTCTTCCGATTTGCTGAATTGGAAATTCAGTAGCCACCTGGAGGAGGTTGGCGAGTGTCCTGATGTTTTTGAAGTTGCTCTGGTAGGAGGTAACAATGAAAAAAAATGGGTTGTTTTAAGCGGTGAAGGAGAATATAAAATTGGACATTTTGACGGATTATCATTCAAAGCGGAGACCTCAATGCAAAAGTTGGATTATGGGAAAAATTTCTTTTCGGCACAAACGCTCTTTAACGCTCCTGGTGGGAAGATCATACAGATTGCCTGGATGCGGGGAGGCGAGTTTCCGGATATGCCCTTCAACGGACAGATGAGTATTCCTACCGAATTGACTTTGAGATCAACAAAAAATGGCACAATTCTCTGCAGAAAACCAATTGAAGCCTTATCAACAATCTATGATCGGGAAATTCGCAAAAAAGATAAAAATCTCATCCCCGGTATAAAAGGAAATCTGTTGGGCGGAATGAAGGGTGATGCTTTCTTAATCAAAGCCGTGCTATTGCCCAAAAATTCTGATAGTTTTGGTGTAATAGTCCGATATGGAAAACAATCCAACGGGACAGATATTCAATACAATTCCTCCAAAAAAACTTTAGAGGTGAATGGAATAAAAATGCCACTTGAATCAATTGATGAAAAAATAGAAATCGAGATTCTGGTTGACCGATCTTCCATAGAAATTTTTGCCAACCATGGTGAATCCTGCATTAGTACCTGTTTCTCTCCAACTCTTGGCGAAGATGAACTGATACTTTACACTCAGGGAGGTGAATTATTTGTCGAATCATTGGAGGCCCATACGCTCAAATCAGTTTGGTTGAACAAATAAATTATTTAAAGATTATCTTTGTCCCCAGCTTCTGCTTTATATAGCTAGCTACATACTAAGTATTGTTTTAATGGCAAAATTGCTCGAAAATATTGACTATCCTTCTGATCTTAAAAAAGTTAAAGAAAGAGATTTACCAAAAGTATGTGCCGAAATCAGGGAATTGATCATACAGGAAGCCTCCTGCAATCCTGGTCATTTTGGGGCTAGTATGGGTGTTGTTGAATTGACTGTTGCCCTGCACTATGTATACAATACACCCTACGATAAACTCATCTGGGATGTCGGCCATCAGGCTTATGGCCATAAAATTCTGACAGGACGAAGGAAACAATTTCATACCAATAGAAGATACAAAGGCATCAGTGGATTTCCCAACATGTCAGAGAGTGAATATGACGCATTTGGTGTTGGTCACTCTTCTACTTCAATTTCTGCAGCCCTTGGTATCTCAATTGCCGCAGCACTTAACCGTGAGAAGGACCGCAAGGTAATTGCTGTGATCGGGGATGGTTCTATGACCGGTGGTCTGGCATTTGAAGGGCTTAACAATGCTGGTGGTGTCAGTGCTGACTTACTGGTTATCCTCAACGACAACAACATGTCTATTGATCCCAATGTTGGAGGTATCAGCAGATACTTTGTCAGAATGCAAACATCGAGGGCATACAATAATCTTCGATCGGGCGTCTGGCAAATCCTTAAACATTTCAAGGCAGCAGGCAGAAAAATGCAATCTTTGCTGAGGAGGCACCAGCATGCGGTAAAATCAATCGTTTTCAATGATAGTAACCTCTTTGAAGCGCTCGGATTTCGATATTTCGGTCCGGTAGATGGTCATGATGTGGTAGCACTTACCAGGATTTTTCATGACCTGAAGGATATTCCCGGCCCAAAACTTTTGCACGTACTCACCAAGAAAGGAAAAGGATTTACTCCGGCCGAGAATGATGCTACTACCTGGCATGCTCCCGGTAAATTTGATGTGGTAACCGGTGAAATTTTCAATGAACCCGATTGCTCTCCAAAAGGTTCTAAATATCAATTCGTATTTGGACAAACTTTGCTGGAACTAGCAAGAAAAAATGCAAATATTGTTGGCATTACCCCAGCTATGCCCAGCGGATGCTCCTTAAATATCATGATGGAGGAAATGCCGGAAAGAGCTTTTGATGTAGGGATTGCTGAACCTCATGCTGTAACTTTTGCTGCCGGCTTAGCTGTATCAGGCAAAATTCCATTTGTCAATATCTACTCATCTTTCATACAAAGATCTTACGACCAGATCATACATGATGTGGCCCTTCAAAAACTAAATGTTGTGTTCTGCATGGATCGTGGCGGACTTGTAGGACCTGATGGGGCCACCCATCATGGGGTATTTGATTTGTCGTTTATGCGAAATATTCCCAACATGACAGTATCAGCCCCGATGGATGAACTGGAACTTCGCAATTTGATGTACACTGCACAGCTTCCCAACAAAGGACCATTCGCGATCAGATATCCTCGGGGTAACGGAGTAATCGACGAGTGGGAAACAGACTTTACAGAAATCACGGTAGGGAAAGGCCGAAAGATGGCTGAAGGAAACAGTGCGGCCATATTATCAATAGGCCATCCCGGTAATTTTGTCACCGAAGCAATAAAAATCTTAGCTACCGAAAAAATCTCAGTGGCTCATTATGATATGCGATTTGTCGTGCCTATCGACAAAGAAATTCTGAAAGAAGTTGCCAAACGGTTTGATCATATTATCACCATAGAAGACGGATTGATAAGCGGTGGATTTGGCAGCGCAGTTCTTGAATATTTTGCATCTGAAGGATTGGCAAAATCAATCGTCAGACTTGGAGTCCCAGATCGTTTCGTCGAACAAGGTACTCAGCAGGAACTTTATCATGAATGTGGTTTTGATGCAGATGGCATCTGTAAGGCTGTCAGGAACATTCTAATGTGAAAATTTGCTAATTTGAAAATGTGAAAATGCGCAGGAATAATTGATTATCTGAAATAGTTATCAAGTGAATACCACAATTACCCTATTTTCACATTAGCACATTTTCACATTTTCACATTTTCGTATTGTATAATATTTTTTTATACCTTTGCCAAGCTTTTTAACGGGGATAATTATGAACCACCTTTCGCAATACACCCTTCCATTTTCAGGATTGAGTGAAGGGAAGCATCAGTTTGATTTCACAATCAATGATCGCTTCTTTGCTGAATTTGAGGGATCGGAAGTTGAGAAGGGTGAGTTAGCTATTCAGGTAGAACTTGAAAAACGTTCAACCCATTTAAGGTTAACCTTTTCAATTGATGGTTTTGCAGAGTTGGTCTGCGATCGATGTCTGGAAAATTTTAATTATCCTGTAAAGAGTGAGAAAGAGCTGTTAGTCAAATTCAGCGAAAAGCCTGTCGAAGATGAAGCCGAATTAATTTATCTTCTTCCCAGTGCCTTCCAGGTTGAAATTGCACAGTATATTTATGAGTTCGTGATTCTAAGTTTGCCCATCAGGAGAGTTCATCCGGATGGAGAAGATGGAAAAAGTTTGTGCGACCCGGTCATGATTAAAAAACTGGAGGAATTCAGGCACCATAGCAGCACTTTAGATGAACCGGATGACCCCAGATGGAATGAGTTAAAAAAATTTAGTGGTAATTAAGTAAAGAATAATTAAAAATGGCACATCCAAAGCACAAACACTCCTCAACG
>CAIRSO010000181.1 GCA_903881215.1 uncultured Bacteroidia bacterium | reverse complement strand
ATTGTATCTCTGAAAAGTTCTCTGTGGATTTGATTTGTTGTTGAGTTCACAAGATTTACGTGATATTTCAGGGGCTGCATTGCCTGACCAAAGGATGTTGCATATTTTCCGTGAGCTCCGAGAATCAAAGTATCGTTATTACTTAAAGAAAATACTGCGGAAACCATAGTTTCATTGAACTCAACCGGGTTTTGAACAGTTTGAGGCGGAGTATCGTCTTCAAATCCATATGTTGTATTACTGGCAATAATTGGACCTAATGTGAGTGAATATAATGTATTATCCTTTTCAATAACACCGTCGAGGTTGCTAAAGCCATCGGTTTCTATTGCATTTGGAAGAATTGAGAACTGAGTGAGCATTATTGTATAGCGATAATTTTCCGGATAATTCAGTTTTAATAATAAAGGATTACTACCGGAACCAAATTGACCTTTATAGCCACCTCTAACAAGTTTTGCATCACTTCCGCTAAATGCACCAGGGCTGCAACTATAACCACTTTTTCCATCAATCTGTACAAACTGATTGAAAAGCGTACCATTCTTAGAGTAATTAACGATGTATGCGCTTGTGTCTTTAGATCCTTCAATGTTTGCATTTTCCTGTGTTCCAAATCCGTTTGAATTATACGCTATCTTTGACCAGCCCGTAACTCCATATTTCTTGTACTTGACAACAACAGGATAGTATGTTGTAGAAAGTGTTGATGGGCCACTGCCGCCATTATCCCATTCTATGCTTCTATTCTCCTGATATCTACCCGTATAAGAAATTGCAGGTGCACCGTTTCTTAACGTGATATCGGGATTACTCTTTTGGTAATAAAAATCAGAAGATGAAACATTTTCTTCATCTGCAAATGCCTTATCAATAATTGTATAATTACACCAAATTTTCACATTCTTATAAAATATTTGATTTCCTTTTTTATAGCTATAGTGTAATTTGAATCCAGGGAATGGGTCTTTGTAAATCTCACTAACACAAGCAAAATCTTTAAAATCTCCTGCCGCAATTGAATAAACTTTCTCTATAGTGTTTGATGAAGTTTTATACTGGACTTTCGCTTTTAATATATTCTCGTTTGTTCCGGGTTCTAAATATGTGATAATTTTCATTTGGTAATAATAGTCGTTTACGATTGCCGTTACCTGAGAAAAGACTTTTGGGTGTGAATAGAACGTTTGATCAGAACTTGCAATATTAATAATATTACCATCAATATCTCTTTTCCAGTAGTAATTTTGCAAATTAATTGTTTGTTCTCTTGTTGCAGTGTTAATTGTTATTGTATTGCCATTTCTGTTTTCCCAAACTGCTATCATATTCCTTTCAGGACTTAAGTTAGGTACTAAAGAAGCATCTTTCTTAATCTCATTTAAATAAGGATTCCTATTGTTGTTTACGGAAAATAAATTGTAGTTATTTACATTATCATTAACAATTTCCTCCGTCTTGAAATCTGCCCCGTTATTAGTAGATTTTGTAAAGAAAATACCGCCTATACTTTCGTGCAAAGTATTAATATTACCGTTTTTATCACGAACCGACTTAGAGCCCGAAGCATTGTTTATAGCCCATAGGTTATCTGCTTTGAGTTTTGTTTTATAATGTGTTGCTAATTCTCCATCGTAGAACAAGTCATAGTTGGGAATTGAATTTATCATTTCGTTAGAAGACCATCTATAAAAAATCTTTTCTTCTGACTGCCCTTGATTTAGAACAGGTTCTGTCCAAAGCGGCATACTACCCCCTCTTATATTGATTGTGCTGGGTGTTTGGAATGGTGGGGTTTGATTATTAATTTTAATACTACCAGAACTTGAAATATTATCATGATAAGTTGCTAATGACTTGTTTAAATTTCTTGAATGAAAGAGAACATTATTATATATAAGCCCTGGAAATTCCAGAAAATAAGTAATTTGACCAAAAGTATAAAACCTATCTGTTCTACTAAGTGAATTAACATAACTTTTGTCGTTTGTCCAATTGAGACCACCATTTGTAGTTTTCCAGATTGCTCTAACAAAATATTCTGGTGGCGGATTATCATCTAAATAATTATCATCAATGTAAAATCCGTTATTTAAATCACCAAAGCTAATTTTTCTCTTTGAGCCCCAATTATAATTATATACACTAAATGAATTTCTATATTCAGCTAACTTATTGTATCCTGATATTCTAAGAATTTCATTATTTCCTTCATAATAGATTGTCATAT
>CAIRSO010000180.1 GCA_903881215.1 uncultured Bacteroidia bacterium | reverse complement strand
AGTCTCCCAGTCTCCCAGTCCCCCAGTCTCCCAGTCTCCCAGTCTCCCAGTCTCCCAGTCTCCCAGTCCCCCAGTCCCCCAGTCCCCCAGTCCCCCAGTCCCCCAGTCTCCCAGTCTCCCAGTCTCCCAGTCCCCTAGTCCTTCTTCCCCGGGTTGAGTCTGAACAAATAAGCCAGCGTCACCTGTATCCCATTTGTCTGAGAAAGATCGTATCCATAATTCTTTGATTCGTAGAGATTGGTAAGCGAATAAAAGACACGCGCATCCAGAGCCAATGCACCGGCCTTTTTGAAATGATACTCAGCACCAACACCCCCTGTAAATAGAAAATCAACCTTTGAATCAATGGGTTTACCCCAATAGGGGATGTCCGGATTAGCAGGTATCCCCGGTGTTGCAGGATACATTCCCTGACTGTCTGAAATCAGGAAAGCAACCGAAGGACCTAGATTAAGAGTAAAACGGAAGGCTTTCTTGCCAAGATTGGCGTGGGTCATGATCGGAATATCAAAATAGCTGAGCTTGTGAAAGTAATTTTGTGTTTGTCCGGTCAGAGGTTTTTCTTCCCACCCTTTTTGAAGATAATTGAACTCAATTTGAATGCCAACATGTGGTTCAGAGATCATCCTGAAAAATAGTCCACCCGAATTGCCTGTGAAAAGATTCTGTTCAACATTGGGTTTAAACTTCACTCTACTGAAAACCATTCCGCCTTTTGCTCCGAAATAAAACTCCTTCTTAAACTGTACATCCTGAGCTAAAACCGGGGAGGAAAACAGAGACACCAGCAAAAGCCCAAGGCATATTTTCAATATTCTGAATTTCAGATCATTGGCTGAATAATAAGATATTCTGTTCCCCATTTGTATTATTATACTCACTTTATTTAAACTTTGGCTCCGGATATTAGTCATACCTTAGTCAATCCTTGTGTAAAAGTAGAAAAATGAATCTCTTTTGCTAAATTTGGGTGCAATTTATTTTCTATGTCAACAACGGAAAACCTTAAATACATTCAGAGTCAGCTTCCCGCACAGGTAAAACTGGTAGCAGTTTCCAAAACGAAAAGCAACGATCAGATCATGGAGGCCTACCAGTCTGGTCAGCGACTATTTGGCGAAAACAAAGTTCAGGAATTGATTGGAAAATGGCAGGAATTGCCCAAAGACATCGAATGGCATTTTATCGGTCATCTTCAGAGCAACAAAGTGAGGCAAATTGTCCCCTTTATTTCTTTGATCCATGGAATTGATAGCTTTAAACTTCTTTCAGCCATCAACAAGGAAGCCGAAAAATGCGACCGTATTGTGAAGGTACTGTTTGAATTCCATATTGCAACCGAGGAGAGCAAGTTTGGTTTGTCTCTTATTGAGGCAGAAGAAATATTATCCATGCCCGAAATGCAAGCCATGAAAAATGTCACAATTGCCGGAGTGATGGGAATGGCTACCTTTACAGACAATGAGACCATTATTCGGTCAGAATTTGAGCGACTTGCAACAATTTATATGTTTCTAAAAGAGAGATATTTCTCCCAAAGCAGTCAATTTTGTGAGATCTCCATGGGTATGTCAGACGATTTTTCTTTCGCTGTTTCTGCAGGGAGCACTATTGTCCGAATTGGCAGTAAAATTTTTGGTATCAGATAAATAGTTCATTACGAAACATGTTTTCAGGAAAATATACCGATTGAAAATCAGGATTACCATATTTTTCGTTTTGCTGACACTCTGCAGATTTGCTGAGGCGCAGACTCTTTCAATTGATCCCCAGCAACCTTTGGGTGTATCCTATTGCAATGAGTCGTTTTATATCTCGCCAAATTTTACGATGACAGCCTCATTCGCGATTACTGGAATGAAAGTATCATTCAGTTCTGGATATGTTTTCAACGAAGATGAACTTGATTTGGTCGGATACACCGGTCCGATCAGTCACAATTGGTATGCCTCCCAAGGATACCTAAACTTGTATGGAGGCTCAACAGTAGCCGAATACATTGATGCCATGCGGAAAGTCCAGTATATAAACAAATCAGGCAGCCCGACCAACGGATATCGTAACATCACCTTTTCTCTCGATGATGCAGATTATCTGCCAGCTACACAGCATTATTACAGGTTTGTCGCAAGTAAAGGCGTTACCTGGTCATCTGCCAACGCAGCAGCCAGCGCTACCACGTACTTTGGCATGAAAGGGTATCTGGCTACGATCACTTCCTCTGCCGAAAATACCTTTATTCAGCAAAAAACCCAGGGAGTAGGATGGATTGGAGCCTCCGATGCAGCTGTCGAAGGGGAGTGGCGATGGGTAACAGGACCTGAAGCCAGTACATTATTTTGGCGGGGAAGCGGAAACCAGGCAGCAGCGAATCCTTCAGTTTATGGTCCGGTAAATGGAGCTTATCACAACTGGAATCGTTATGGTTCACAAACCAATTCTGAACCAAATAATTCCAATGATGAAGACTATGCACATATTACCTTTTTCCCGAACAATCCTTCAGAGTCTCTTAAATGGAATGATCTTCCTAACGGAGGAACAGGTGGAGATTATACTCCTGCCGGGTACCTGATCGAATTTGGTGCGCCAAATGAAACAGCTCCTATCTTAGTCGCCGATATGGCGTTAGTTGTTAATGTGGTAACTTTCAATCCTCCTTTTAACTTCATTAAATGTCAGGGCGAATCAGTGGTATTAAACGAGGCTGACAATGCAGCTATGTATGTTTGGAGTCCTGCTGTTGGTTTATCCAATGCAAATATTTCGAACCCCATAGCTAAACCGGATATATCAACCGAATATACTGTTGTGGCATTTATGGGTGGATGTCAATATACCCAAAAATTTAAGTTAACAATTAATCCTGCTCCTGTCTCAATACTTAAAAAGCCCGCAGATATTTGCATCGGTCAGCAAGTCACTCTGGACCCGGGAAATCATGTAAGCTATTTATGGGGAACAGGCGAAACGGTGCGGACATTGACTACCGGCAAAGGTGGCTACAACAAGGTAACAATCACTGCGCCAAATGGGTGTAAAACCACTGATTCTTCATTGGTTGTCGTCCATGACTACCCCAAAATGGACCTTTCAAAATTGAATGATCTGACTTGCGGTTCCCTCACTTCAATAGTGAATATCTCTACCAATATGGGAACCTACGTCATGACCAATCTTGCCAATAACCAGATATTTCAAGGTACTACTGTTACTGTTCCGGTTTATGGAAATTATCTTTTTAATGCCCATATTACAGATCCATATGGCTGTTCGTCTGATACTTCAATGACACTCAAGTTTCACAAAATTCCAAAGGTCGATTTCACCATCGATTCGACCGAATGCTATGGGTACAATTTGCAGGCCACCTATGTTGGAGATGCCAATCCTCCAACCTCACGTTTTACCTGGATATTTGGCGGTGACACCATCAGCAACAAGCTGAATCAAAATATTGAACAGATTCCTCTGGGAGTGAACCAGACCAAACGCGACCTGATTTTAAAAGTGACGGAAGATGGTTGCACCGGTAGTGATTCACGAAATGATATTCGTGTCATTCCTGATTTAAAGATTTTTGTAAAGAAATCCTTGCAGTGCCAACCGGTTCCATTTGAATTCTCCGCCACAAATACAGAGAATGTGGTGAAATACGAGTGGGACTGGGGAGATGGAACCAAGGGAGTAGGGAAAGTAACTCCTCATCTGTACGCCAGGGAGGGTAATTATGACGTCAACCTGGTGGTAACGACCGACAAGGGTTGCATGAATTCGGCCACCACAGAAAAGATGGTTTATGTGGCACCTATCCCAACAGTTGGTTTTTCAATTGATCCGGCAACTTGCCTGAAACAAGGGAAAGATACACTGAATTATATGGGCTCAGCCAGCAATAAAGACACGTTTTACTGGGATTTAAAGGGGTTTGATCCTTCTGAGATTGTCCAATCTCCGGATACCACTGCAGGGCCATTTGTTTTCGACCTGATCAACAAGCCTAAAACACAGTTGTCACTTTACGTCATCTCGCAATATGGATGCCGAAGCGTGACCTCTTCGTTGGTGGTAAAACGCAAACCCGTTTTCTCATTCACCTCATCTGTAGTGGCGGGCTGTGCACCGGTTCCGGTGAATTTCAATGCCAAACCGGATGATCCGGTCGACCAACTATCATTTGCATGGGATTTCGGTGATGGTTCGCAAGGTACAGGTGCCATTTTAGATCATACCTATGAAACACCAAATACGTTACATGATCTACGGTTAAAGACAGTTTCATCGGTCACAGGATGTTCAGACAGTCTCTTCCGCCCCAAATACATCACCGTTCATCCCAATCCGAAAGCGGTTTTTACGATGGACCACGACATTGTGTACAACGATGCACCTCAGGTCATATTTGCAGATCAAAGCATCGATGCACTCAATTACTACTGGGATTTTGGTGATAAGACCCATTCCAGAGAGAAAGATCCTATCCATAGTTATGCCGTTGTAGGGAAGAGGAAGGTGATTCAAACTGTGTACAATCAATTCGATTGTCAGGATACAACATCTAAAATGGTGTTGGTCGCATTCAGCAAAATTTTTGCCCCAAATGCCTTCTCACCTGGTGCTTCCAAAGAAATTGACAGGACTTTTCTTCTCTCTTCCGAGGGAATTATGAAAGATGGCTATCACCTCACCATACTCAGTCGATGGAACGATATAGTTTTCGAATGCAAGAATGAGGTCAGGGGTTGGGATGGGAAAATGACCAATGGAAATTATGCACCTTCAGGAAACTATATATGGATACTGGAATGCTTTGACTTTCTGGGCAGACCACACCGACAGTCCGGTTCACTAACACTGGTTTTCTGATTTTTTTTCTTTTATTTGATATAGATTTTTTCTGCAGATATTCATGAGCAAACTTTGGCTAACCACATTTCTTCTCCTGATTTTTTCGGGTATTTTAAGTGCTCAAACCACTTCAAATACTTGTGTTAAATCAACTGAAGGAACGGATTTCTGGTTTGGATTTATGGAGAGCCGGCACCATCAGTCGGGTCACTATCTGGAGCTTACACTAACTTCAACCTTTAAGTGCACTTTTAGTATCTACTTTGGTAAATCAACCACACCTTATACTACAGGTACAGTGCAGCCCAATGTACCATTCAGGTGGCAGCCACCCTGGACAATCATTGAGCCAATCGGTTCTGAGACGATCGAAAGTAAAGCCATTCATATCGTTTCGGATCAACCGATGAATATTTTCGCCATGAACTGGAGTCCAAGTTCAGCGGATGCTGCGGTAATTTTTCCGGTCGATGCCATTGGAGATGAGTATTATGCAATGTGCTATGAACCTCATATTAATGAAGCAAGCAACGGTTCACCGGGCAACGGCAAAAACAGTGAATTTCTGGTGGTAGCTACCGTGGATAATACCAAAATCACCATTACTCCTTCTAAAATAACTGATCAATTGCGTCCTGCCAACATGCCTTTTACCATCACTTTAAACAAAGGCGAACTATACCAGGTTCAGTCGATGAATCATGCTAATCTCGTTGGACAAGGCGATCTAACCGGAAGTTATATCAAAAGTGACAAACCCATTGCTTTTTATTCAGGATCATGGTCCACCACCATCCCGGCATCCTCCACATCAGCCTATGATCACCTTTACGAACAGATTCCACCTGTGCGATCCTGGGGAAGAAAATTTGTAACCGTACCGCTGAAAGGCAGATCCATGGATGTCTTTAGGATTTTGACTTCCGAAAATAAAACCAGTATTCGCATTGGAACCAATACCCCAATCTTGCTTAACAAAGGGAGTTTTTATGAATTTACGCTTAATCAGGATCAGCCTGCCCTGATAGAAAGCGACCAACCCATCTTGCTGGCGCAATTCATGGTATCAAATAGTGTTGATAAACCGCCCGGGTCCGGAACATGGGATGGAGATCCATTGCTGTTAATTGTTAGTCCGGTAGACCAAACGCGAGAAAATGTAACATTTGTTGCCTACGATTCTCCAAATATCAGCAGCAAATATTTTGTCAATGTTGTGACTAAAATTGAGTCAACCACCTATATTACATTGGATGGGTCTCCAATATCATTTCAGCTTCTTTCAAACTCAGGTTATGCCTACGCCCAGATTGCCATTACCAAAGGAAACCACAACCTTAACAGTTCTATGCCTGGAAATGGTTTCATTGCCTATGTGTATGGATATGGAGGTGTTGAATCTTACGGCTATGGTGTGGGCTTTAACCTTAGTATCAAACTTGATCTTGGCGGTGACATCCATTTTATAAAAGACACTATCCTGGTTTGTGAGGGGCAAGCAAAAATTTTGAATGCAGGTTCTCACTTTTCCAAATTCCTGTGGAGTACAGGCGACACTACGCAGACAATCTTTGTTACAAAAGCTGGTTATTCAAAAGTAAAAGCAACAACTAAAGAAGGTTGTTCTATGTCGGATAGCATTTACACCTACCTGAGTAATCCTGTGGTTAATCTTGGCAACGATACCACAATCTGTAAACCAAGAGACTTTCTGATAAATGCTGGAACAGGCTTTTCTTCCTATTTGTGGTCTACAAAAGACTCAGTCCAAAAAATTACAGTTAAAACTTCGGGCATTTATGGCGTTTTAACCAAAAACAAATATGATTGCCCCGCCCAGGATTCGATCTTCGTCAACTTTGTCGATAAACCTAAGTTTAATTTCAGTAGTCTTGATACTCTTTTTTGCGGTACAACAACAGCTACCTTAAACATCGCTGCCGACAAGGGAAAGTTCACTCTGAGAAGCTTTAATCCACTTGTATCCATTCAGGATTTGACGGTCAACGTTCCAGTATTCGGAACCTATCCGTTCAATGTCACTGCCATCGATCCATACACCTGTCGATCAGATACAAATTTCACTGCTGGTTTTCACAAAATACCAACTGTGGTAATTTCAGTAGATGATACAACTTGCTATGGTTACAGCCTGGATGCAAAATATCTCGGAGATGCTGAGGTCAACAATGCCCGTTTTACCTGGATCTTTGCCAAAGATACCCTGGCAGATGCGCTTGCCAGAACTCAAATGCATGTTAAACTGGGGCTTGATCGTTCCAAAAGGGATCTATTGCTGAGAGTCACAGAGAGAGGTTGCAACAACAGCTTTGTCATCAAAGAAATAAGCGTCATCCCGGATCTCGATTTCAGCGTTTCTGATTCGCTGTTATGCCAACCGTATAAATTTAATTTCTCGGCTACGAACACGGAAAATGTGGTTGATTATCTCTGGGACTGGGGCGATGGAAATACTGAGCACAATGGAAAAGATGCTTCTCATACCTATGCCAGGGATGGCTACTATGCCGTTCAGGTAACGGCGACTACAGATAAAAAATGCATCAATACAATTAAGAAGGACAATGTACTTTATGTAGCGCCTGTTCCCACAGTTGATTTTTCTATTAAAGACAAAGCGTGTTTGGAACTGGGGCCGCAGTCACTGATGTATACCGGTTCGGCTGATGATAAAGATCATTATTATTGGGATTTAACTTCTTTTCTTCCCTTTGAATTGATTAAAAATCCGGGAGACTCCAAAGGTCCGCTGACATTTGAACTGATCGCGAAACCTCAGGCTCAGATCATGCTTCAAGTGATTTCAAAGTATGGTTGCATCAGTGAAAAGAAGTCCCTGGTTTTACAGCGTATTCCTAAATTTTCCATGTTTGCCAAAGACAGTGCAGGGTGTATTCCTTATGATGTGACATTAAATGCCTTGACTGGAGATAAAGTTGATGTGGTAAATTATTCCTGGAAATTTGGGGATGGTAAAACAGGCTCCGGTCAGTCGGTTACCCACACTTATCCTCTTCCTGATCAAATACATGATATTACCCTTTATGCCGACTCGAAAACAACAGGTTGCAAGGATACATTGTTTAAGCCGGGATTTATCACTGTTTATCCAGAACCAACCGCGACGTTTAAGGTAAATAAGAAGCTTTTGAGCAACGAGAATCCGGTAGCTATATTTACCAATCAATCTCTTGGTGCCGACCATTATTTATGGCAATTTGATGATGGGCTGATCTCTCATGCGAAAGATCCAACTCATACCTATACTGTTGTCGGACCACGAAAGGTATTGCTTGAATCGGCCAACGAATTCGGGTGTACAGATACTACATCCAATGTGGTAATGATTGCTCTTAATAGAATTTTTGCACCCAATGCCTTTACACCGGGTGCAGCAAAGGAAATTGATAGAGTGTTTTTGCCCTATTGCAATGGGGTATTAGAAAAAGGATACCATCTGAAAATACTTAGCAGGTGGAACGATGTAATTTTTGAATGCCGAAATGAGTTCAAAGGTTGGACCGGACAATTAGCCGATGGGTCCATGGCTCCTCCCGGGAATTACATCTGGGTACTTTATTTTGAGGATTTTCTGGAGAAATTTCACTACCAAAGTGGAAACGTTACTTTGGTTTATTAAATAGTAGGAATGCGAAGGGTATTGTAATAATACCTCTTTCGAAGGCTTTTCCCAAGGTAAAATATGAGCGAAATCTCATGAGAGCCCATGCTGTAGATCGAAAGATCAGAAAGTACATAATCAAAGCTGTATCCTAACTGCATATAAGGTGTTGAATATCCTATCATCCCAATAGCCGCATCAGGTCTTGCCGAAAGATTGTTTCTGTACCATGCTCCGAATGTAATAGAGTTGGTCACCAGGTACATTCCAAGATTCAATTGCTTGAAGACACCCTGTTGTTGGTAAATGGCATTAGGTGAGAATGAAAATCCTTTCGAAAACAATTCTCTGATGAAATCATGTGTCTTCGCTCCAACATGCAAGGTGTATTTCATCGGTAGATTTCCAATTCTGTCTCCTTCCAGAATAGATTGATTGGGCTGAGTCAGGTGACCGAGCGAGAAGCCAAAAAATACATTGTCCTGCTGACCGACCATGCCAAAAGTGAAGTCCGGAAAGATTTTCTGACCGCTTTCCACAGGTATGGCGTAATTATCAGTTATTGTACCATTTTCCTGATTGATCATACCTGGAAAAATAAGGCTCCTGGTATTGAACTGTTTCAGGATGAAACCAGCCTGAAGAGCAGAAGTGAAAAATAACCGGTCGTTAACTCTAACATGGTAACAATAGACGAAGGAACTTTGAACGGTATTGATATTACCGTTAACCTCCTTGTCATAAAGCGTCTGGAAGCCAATAGCACCTTTCATGCCTAGAATGTACTGGTCATAGGAGATGTTGTAGGTAACAAAGGTATTCCCTGAGCTGGGCCATTGATTCCGGTAATTGGAAACGATTCTGGGTACTGTGCTTGTACCGGCAAAAGCCGGATTCAGATACAACGGATTGGAGTAAAATTGAGAAAACTGTGGATCCTGAGCTTTTGAACTCAATGCTGAAAATAGGACAACAAAAAGAACAATCAGAAATGGATACAATCTTCTGGTAGATTTGATTGGTATTCTGAAAATGCGAAAAATAAATGAATTTGTTCTTTTCATTGTACTTTTGTCCGGCTAAAAATCAACCGGGTCCTGATCAATTGGAATATGGGGAATAATTTCAAGCAAGCCCTTCAATAAATATTGCTTTTTCTCGTCGGCACTGGGGATGCTCTTTTCAATTTTTCCCAAAAGCATAGATTCTATATCGCCATCAATTTTTCCATACATATTCTCTATGACTGTAAAAGCTTCAAAGGCGATCTGGAATTCCTGGTCGATGATCAATTGAACAAAATAGGGGAGATGCTTGCTGTAATTCAATCCGTTTTGCCAGCAGGCTGCAAGCAAACGTTCAAGCACATCTAAATCGTTCTCATTTTCCATTGCATTGATAAGAATATCCACCGATTCTTCATGCTTTAAATCAACAAATAAACCATAAACTTTTTCTTTTATTTCTTTGTTGGTGGTTTGATGAAGGAATTCGATCAAAGGCGAAATATAGGTGTCATCACCCTTATTTTTAATCTCTTCCAAAGCATGATCTATCAATTCTGGATTACCCGACTTAATCGAGGATTTCAAGCGACTTAGTTTGTCCAATATGTCCATTGGGTGTGATTTTCCTTTTAAAGTACGACAAAGATAAAATTATTTGGATAAGCTTGCCGAAGGAGTTGGTATTAACGTTCTTTATAACAAATGATGGCCTTTCAAAAAGGAACCTGTAAAGGATGAATCACATTTTAGCAAGTCTTCGGGTGTCCCTTCGAACAGCTTATATCCACCTGAATCGCCTCCTTCCGGACCTAAGTCAATGACCCAGTCGGCTACTTTGATAACCTCTGGATTGTGTTCTATGACAAGAATTGTATGTCCTCTGGAAATCAATGCATTCATTGAATCAAGCAATTTGTGAATGTCATGAAAGTGAAGCCCTGTCGTCGGCTCATCAAAAATGAATAAAGTAGCACCCTCCTTCTCTTTGGCCAAAAAGGAGGCTAGCTTCACCCGCTGGCTTTCTCCCCCGGAAAGAGTACTTGACGACTGTCCAAGGTGAACATATCCTAACCCAACATCTTGCAATGGCTGCAATTTTTTAGCAATCTTTTTCCCGGTAGTTTTTTCATTGAAAAACTCGATCGATTCATCTACTGTAAGTTCGAGCAATTCATATATATTTTTAGAACGGTAGGTCACATCAAGAACATCTGCTTTGAACCGTTTACCCCCGCAACTCTCACACGTAAGCTGGATGTCAGCCATAAATTGCATTTCGACCTTTATTTCTCCTTCTCCCTGGCACGTTTCACACCTTCCGCCATCAATATTAAAGGAGAAATGAGAAGCAGTAAATCCATTGATTTTTGAGGCCGGCTGTTCAGCATATAATTTTCTTATCTCATCATAGATTTTCAGATACGTAACCGGATTTGACCTGGATGATTTTCCAATTGGATTCTGATCTACAAATTCGATGGAGGTGATTCTGCTTAAATCTCCGGAGAGGCCTGTGTGATCTCCTGTTTTCTCACCAAATCCTCCATAATATTTTGCCAGAGCAGGGTAAAGTATGCGTTTGATTAGAGAGGATTTCCCGGATCCGCTAACTCCAGTAATAACTGTAAGCGTATTGAGCGGAAATTTCACATCAAATCCCTTCAGATTGTTTTCGCGAGCACCGGTTATTTCAATGTAATTGTTCCATTTTCGGCGATGATCTGGAACAGGAATTTTCTCAGCACCGGTCAGATATTTTGCAGTCTGACTAACAGGATTTAGAACCAACTCTTCATGTGTACCTTCAAATACGACCTCACCGCCGTGCTGTCCGGCCAGCGGCCCGATATCGATCAAATAATCAGCCGCCCTGATAATTTCTTCGTCATGCTCAACAACAATAACGCTGTTACCAAGCTGCTGTAACTTTCGCAGCACTTTAATCAATCTGCCGGTATCCCTTGGATGAAGCCCGATGGATGGCTCATCTAATATATACATGGAACCTACAAGGCTGCTTCCCAGAGATGTTGCCAGGTTAATGCGCTGTGATTCTCCACCTGATAAAGTGGATGAGAGTCGGTTAAGCGTTAGATAACCGAGGCCTACATCACCCAGGAATTCGATCCTGTTGCCTATTTCTATGAGCAATCTCTCAGCAACATGCCGATCAGTTTCCGACAGAGTCAGATGATAGAAAAATTGCTTTAATTCTGAAATGGGAAGGTTAACAAGATCTGTGACTGACTTTCCGGCAATTTTAACATAGGAGGCTTCCTTCTTTAGCCTGGTACCCTCGCATTCAGGGCAGGTAGTTTTGCCTCTGTAACGAGAAAGCATGACCCGGTATTGTATTTTGTAGGTCTGCTCTTCCAGTTGTTTGAAGAAAGCGTTCAATCCTTCGAAATAGCTGTTTCCCGTCCATATTAATCTTTTTTGCTGGGCAGAAAGTTCATAATAGGGCTTGTGAATCGGAAAATCAAATTTTGCAGAATGCTTCACCAACTGTTCTTTCCATTCACTCATTTTTTCTCCCTTCCAGCATACAATAGCATCACTGAAGACAGAAAGTGATTTGTTGGGAACAACCAGATCTTCATCAATACCAATGGTCCTTCCATACCCCTCGCATAACGGACATGCCCCAACAGGGTTGTTAAAACTAAACAGATGCAGGGAAGGTTCTTCAAAAGTTATTCCATCTGCTTCGAAACGGTTTGAGAATTTTCTGGTTTCTGAAAGAGTCTCATGTTCAATCCGTGTTATGCATTCTCCTTTGCCTTCAAAAAAAGCCGTTTGAACAGAGTCGGCAACTCTTGATGCAAAATCCTCATCCTCCGAAACAGGCATTCTGTCTACTAAGACGTTGATTTCTTCAGGCTTCTTTTTGTACTGATCAAGTTCGCTGATCTTAATAATTTCGCCATCCAGCTCAAGTCTTGTAAATCCTTGTTGCAGCAGCAATTCACCCTCCATTTGCAAAGTCCGGTCCTTTTTGATCAGAAGGGGAGAGACAATCGTAATTTTAGTGCCATTGGGAAAGGAAATCAAATAATTGACCACATCAACCACTTCATGCCTGATTACCTGATTGCCCGAAACCGGCGAATAGGTCTTTCCTATTCTGGCATACAGTAATTTCATGTAATCATAAATTTCTGTCGAAGTACCTACCGTGGATCTGGGATTTCGCGTATTGACCTTTTGCTCAATAGCTATAGCAGGAGGAATCCCCTTGATGTAATCCACTTCAGGTTTGTCCATTCTTCCCAGAAATTGCCTTGCATAGGAAGAGAGAGACTCAACATATCGCCGCTGACCCTCGGCATATAATGTATCAAAAGCCAGCGATGATTTTCCGGATCCGGAAAGTCCGGTTATCACAACCAGCTTGTTTCTCGGAATCTTTATATCGATGTTTTTTAAATTGTGGACTTTTGCACCCTTTATTTCAATATATTGATTTTTAAGATCTTCGCGCATAAAAAGCATTTTGACTACTGGATTTTCCAAGCCGGTAAATTTATAAATACTTTCTACGTAAATAGCATGCAATCTTTTACAAATTAATTCTTCATCGTTATTACTTTGAAAAATAGTGATCGGAAAATTTGAATATTTGAAATTAAAGTGATATCATTGTAGTATCAATTTAAATCTTATAAAAATGGAAAAGGAAATTCAACTTAGAAACAATGGTTTCTTTCAACTATTAATCTCTCTTGTGCTTTTGTTTGTTCCACTATGCGCATTTTTTTACAAGGAAATCTGGATCATACCGGTTTATGTTGTAATCTCGATTTTGGGAGTGATCTGGATGTCCGGACTGTTTATTGTTCAGCCAAACCAGACCAAAGTTTTGGTTTTTTTCGGCAAGTATTGTGGTACGGTCAAAGGAAATGGCTTCTTTTGGCTTAATCCTTTCTATGTAAAAAAGCTGGTGTCTTTGCGAATCCGCAATTTGGAGTCGGATGTTATAAAAGTCAATGACCAACAGGGAAACCCAATTTTGATCAGTGCCATTGTGGTTTGGAAAGTTGTGGATACTTACAAAGCGGTATTTGACATTGAGACACTTGAAGAGGTTGATCCTAAATCAGGACTTAAAAAAACCAAATACGAAGAGTCTTACCAGAAATTTATCAAAATTCAGACAGAGTCTGCCCTTCGCAAGCTGGCGCATACCTACCCTTACGACAACATTGAGCAAGACGGAGACACAGAAATTATTTGTCTTCGCTCCGGTATTGACGAGATCAATACTGCCCTGGCAACTGAGGTCAAAGATCGGCTTTCACTCGTTGGCATCGAAGTGATCGAGGCAAGGATTTCAAATCTTTCATATGCTCCGGAAATTGCCGGAGCCATGCTTCGCCGTCAGCAGGCAACAGCCATCATCGCTGCTCGTCAGAAGATTGTAGAGGGTGCAGTTGGTATGGTAAAACTGGCATTGGACGAACTAAAGGACAAGCATATCATCGAGTTGGATGATGAAAAAAAGGCATCTATGGTGAGCAATCTGTTGGTTGTCCTTTGTGCGGATGAATCAGCTCGACCAGTCATCAATGCTGGTTCCATATATTAGTAAGGGCAAGAATGGGTAAAAAGAAATCATTCGTTTTAAGGGTCCAGCCGGAAGTCTATGATGCCATAGAGCGTTGGGCTGCCGATGAATTCCGCAGTGCAAACGGACAAATTGAATATCTGTTGCAACAGGCGTTAAAATCGGCAGGACGAATCTCTGTTAAAAAGACTGATGGCAAGGAAGAGGTCAAATAAAGCACCCATCTGCCAGCTGGCAGATGGGTGCTTTATTTGACTTGTGAAAATCACATGAATATTAAAAGATTGTCAAATCTTCCATTCTGTCAGGAACGAATGCTACTTAATTGATATATGTGCATTTATTTTGTGAAGTAGTACAAAATAGATTTTACATAATTATGATCAAAAGTGTTTTACAAATAGAAAGGGCAAAGTATGCGCCAAAGATGCCTAAGGCTTTGCAAGGAAATGTTAAAATTGTAATAGGAAAAAATACAGAATCAGTAGCAGATCAGGAGGAAGTGAAAAAACTTTTTCCAAATACCTACGGGATGCCGATTGTTACCCTTGAAGCAGCCGAAGGTAAAAGCGACAGCCAATCCAAGGTTCTAAATGTTGGCGTAATTTTATCAGGTGGTCAGGCTCCGGGAGGTCACAATGTTATTTCCGGAATGTTTGATGCACTGAAGAAGCTGAATCCCAATAATCGTCTATATGGTTTTCTCGGAGGTCCAAGTGGTTTGGTTCTTCACGATTACATCGAACTTACATCAGAGATTGTTGAAGAATACCGAAATACCGGAGGTTTTGATATCATAGGTTCAGGAAGAACCAAGCTCGAAGAAAACGAGCAATATGACAAGGGACTGGAAATATGTAGAAAGCTTGGCATTAAGGCTATCGTAATTATTGGAGGCGACGATTCCAACACCAACGCCTGCGTATTGGCCGAATATTATCTTCAGAAAAAGAGTGGAATTCAGGTGATTGGTTGTCCAAAAACCATCGATGGTGACCTGAAAAACGAAATGATCGAGACATCATTTGGTTTTGATACAGCCTGTAAAGTATATTCCGAATTGATCGGCAATATCATGCGCGATGCAACTTCAGCTAAAAAATATTGGCATTTTATCAAGCTTATGGGACGCTCTGCTTCACATATTGGATTGGAATGCGCTCTTCAAACACAACCCAATGTTTGCCTGATTTCTGAGGAAGTAGCATTCAATGAGCAAACGCTGCAGCAAATTGTCGATGATCTTGTAAGGACAATTACCAAGCGAGCTGTTAACAATGAAAATTTCGGTGTTGCGCTGATTCCAGAAGGTTTGATTGAATTCATTCCGGAGATGAAAATTCTTATCGAGGAATTGAATGAGTTGCTTGCAGAAGGATCTGCAACATCAAAGGCTTTTATTGCCATTCCTACCGATGATGATAAACGTGAATATGTTATCAAGCACCTGTCAGATGCTTCAGGTAAAGTATTTAAAGTCTTGCCAAAAGGGATTGCCAAACAACTTACTCTGGATCGCGATCCCCATGGGAATGTTCAGGTATCAAGGATTGAAACAGAGAAATTGTTGATCGAAATGGTTGAAAAGCAATTATCAATATTGAAGAAACAAGGAATTGCCAAAGTCAAATTCTCAGCCCAGAACCACTTTTTTGGATATGAAGGCCGGTGTGCAGTGCCTTCCAATTTTGATGCAGATTATTGTTATTCTTTGGGTCAAACGGCGGCAATATTGATTGCAGACGGAAAATCGGGCTATATGGCCTCAGTAAGGAATACAACCGAATCGTCCGATCAATGGGTGGCTGGTGGTGTTCCAATTACCATGATGATGAACATGGAACGCAGAAATGGTGTCATGAAACCGGTTATCCAAAAAGCACTTGTGCAAATGGACGGTGAGCCTTTCAAGGTGTTTGCTGCCCATCGTGATGAATGGGCCATTCATACTTCTTTCGTGTATCCGGGCCCGATTCAGTATTGGGGACCTTCATCCGTGTGCAATGCACCTACCAAGACTCTTCAACTGGAGCAGTTCAGGAAATAAAATCACTCCCTGATTCAGGGATTAAGTATTGACAAAAAGCCATCCTGAGAAATTAATCTTGTGGATGGTTTTTTTTTATCAGGGACTCTTGGCTAGCCCTGATTTGATTGATTAGAATTGCGGTGTGACAGGCAACAATCCCTGCAGTTTCAGTTCTAAGTCTAGATTCCCCCAGCGAAACGGGGATATAACCTTTTTCAAGTGCCAGGTCTATTTCGGACGAATCAAAATCTCCTTCCGGCCCTATAAGAATAAGAGTATTCCTTCCAGGCGAAATTGAATCTTTTAGTGTCTGCTTGTCGCCATTTTCACAATGGGCAATCATTTTGTCTCCATTAAAAGGCATCTTTACAAAATCCTTGAATGAGACCGGTTTTGATAGCTCCGGAAGATATGTTTGACCCGATTGTTTCATTGCAGAGATCAAAATTTTTTCCAATCGCTCCATCTTGACCTCTTTTCGCTCAGAATGCTGACAAAATAGCGGAACAATCCTGTCAATGCCAATTTCAACAGATTTCTCAACGAACCATTCAAGCCGATCCATATTTTTAGTAGGCGCTATCGCTATTGTCAGTTTAAAATTGCGGCTTTCAGGGTGCTTTGTTTCTTCCAAAATTTCCAAAATGGTAGATTTGGTATCAGGTGACAGAATAATAGCTTTAAATACGGAGCCTTTTCCGTTCATCAACTGAACAATATCACCATTTTTGAGCCTCAATACCTTGATACAGTGTTTCGATTCTTCAGGATTTAACTGAATGGTTTTGCCTGAGATAGCTGAAATATAAAACGAATTCATAAAAAAAAAATCTTTTGTAATCTAATAATTTGACACAATCTGAACATTTATTAACCTGAGTTGTTTATTTGGCAATGAAGGTAACCTATTATGTAATGATTCTGTATATCCCAGCATGCACCTCGCTTTAGTAACATTTTGAATGAGGTTTCGTACTATAGTGATTGAGTCATACATCTGGGTTATTCTTCAGATTTGGAACAAATT
>CAIRSO010000179.1 GCA_903881215.1 uncultured Bacteroidia bacterium | reverse complement strand
TGTGATTGGTTATTCAACTTTTTTTTCGTATTTTTCATCCTGAAAGTGATTGTTTTTTGCTTTAATCTTTGTTTCTAACAATTTGAAGATAAGCAATTAACATCACTTTTACTAATTTTTATTTTAGATATTTAAGTAAAACATATTCTTTCTATATTTCATCATCCATTCCGGAAATTTTGTATTACCTTTATTGAGTTATGAAAAAAAGCAAAGAAATCATTGTCAAGGCATTAAATGAAGTTGCCACAACGGTTAACGAAATATCCGAAAACTCAAATTCATCTGATTTCCACGTAGTTGGAATTGGTGCCTCTGCAGGTGGGTTAGAAGCACTTGAGCTATTTTTTACGAATATGCCGAAGGACAACGGAATGGCTTTCGTTGTCATCCAACACCTCGATCCAAATTATGTGGGCATCATGCCGGAGTTGTTGCAACGCATTACCGATATGAAGGTTTACCAGGCCAGCGACAATCTAAAAGTTAAGAGAGAATGTGTTTACGTCATTCCCCCCAACAAGAGTTTGTCCATCCTCAACAACAAGCTTCAATTGTTCGAACCCCTTGAATCGCGCGGCTTGCGGTTACCCATTGATATATTTTTCCGCTCCCTGGCCATCGACAAGCAGGAGAAAGGAATCGGCATCATCCTTTCGGGGATGGGGTCTGATGGTTCGCTTGGATTGAAAGCCATCAAGGAAAAAAATGGTATCGTACTGGTTCAAACTCCCCAAACGGCAAAGTTTGATGGGATGCCCCTTGGTGCCATTGATTCGGTCATTGCCGATGTAGTCGCACCGGCCGAAGAGTTGCCTGCAAAACTCCTCGCTTTGCTAAAATATGTTCCGATCAAAAAAAATGATCCGGAGTTAGACGATAAATACCTGAGTAACCTGGAAAAAATCATTATACTGATCCGTGCAAAAACCGGTCATGATTTTTCGATGTACAAAAGAAACACGCTATTCAGGCGTATTGAACGGAGAAAAGGTGTTCACCAGATTGAAAAGATCGCCTCCTATGTTCGCTTTCTGCAGGAAAATCCCAATGAGGTAGATATTCTGTTCAAAGAATTACTGATAGGGGTAACCAGCTTTTTCAGGGATTTGGCGGTATGGGAAAAGCTCAGGGAGGTTCTTCTGCCTGATTTAATGAATGCTTTGCCTTCGGGCTATGTGCTTCGGGCTTGGGTCGCGGGATGCTCCACCGGAGAAGAGGCTTATTCGCTGGCCATTGTTTTCAGAGAAGCATTGGAGAAACTTAAAAAGCACAAAAACCTGACGTTGCAAATTTTCGCAACAGATCTGGATATGGATGCCATAGAAATAGCCCGAAGAGGGGTCTTCCCCGCCAGTATTTCAGCTGATGTTTCCCCCAACCGGCTCAGCAGGTTTTTCATCAATGAAGCGCAGGGTTACCGGTTAAACGCTTCCATCAGGGAAATGGTCGTATTTGCCCCTCAAAACGTGATCAAAGACCCGCCATTCACCAAACTAGATATTCTTACCTGCCGCAACATGCTCATTTACATGGAGTCTGATTTGCAGAAAAAACTGATCTCACTGTTTCACTACAGCCTTAATCCGGGTGGCATTATGGTATTGGGGACAGCTGAAACACTTGGAAATTTCAGCGACGGTTACAATGAGCTGGATTTAAAATTGAAACTATTCCAACGCTCTTCAAAAGATTTGTCCAATCAACTGCTAAATTTTCCGAGTTCCTTCAATCGGCCGAAGATTGGAACCACAGAAAATAAAGTGGCCCAAAAAACAGGTGAAAACCTGCAATCCATTGCCGAACAGCTCCTGCTTCAACGCTTTTCTCCTGCCAGTTTACTGGTCAACACGAAAGGCGACATCCTATTTATCACCGGTCGTACAGGAAAATACCTGGAACCGGCAGCAGGCAAGACTAACATGAATATCTTTTCGATGGCACGTGAAGGATTGCGCGATGCTTTGCCTGGAGCCTTTCGCAAAGTGATGAACAACTTCGACCCAGAGATATTGTGCAACTTAAAGGTGGGCACCAACGGCGGAACCCAATTGGTGGATGTGACATTGCAACAGATTGAAAGTCCCAATTCGGTGAGGGGGATGATCATTGTCGTATTTACAGATGTGCCAGAGCCTGTTCAACAGGCTAAGAGCCATAAATCAAGGGCAAGACATTTGGGTGAAAAAGAAGATGAGCTGAAACAGGAACTCAAACGTAGCCATGAAGATTTGCAAGGCATTCGTGAGGAGATGCAGACATCGCAGGAAGAACTGAAATCGACCAACGAGGAGCTGCAGTCCTCCAATGAAGAGTTGCAATCGACCAACGAGGAGCTCACAACTTCGAAGGAGGAGATGCAAAGCCTGAACGAAGAGCTGCAATCGGTCAATGTCGAACTACAATGTAAAATCAGTGACTTTGTTTTGGCAAACAATGACATGAAAAATTTGCTCAACAGCACTGAGATTGCTACACTTTTCCTTGATAAACAATTGAATATTAGAAGATTTACAGATTCAACGACCAACATTTTTAAACTGAGGACTGCAGACATTGGCAGACCTTTTACCGACCAGGTTTCCGATTTAAAGTACCCTGATATCGCCATCCATTGCAGTCAGGTACTCAAAACCCTGTTCGCCATTGAGACGGCTATTTCTACCGTTGACGGCAGGTGGTTCAACGTGCGGATCATGCCCTACCGGACATTGGAAGACTACATCGACGGACTGGTATTGACCTTTAGCGACATTTCAGAAAACAAACGAGCTGAGCAGTCGATGATCCTATCTGAAGCCCGCTACCGGCATATCTTTGAATATGCCAAAGACGGGATTCTCATTCTCGATGCGAATACCGGCATGATCATCGATGTCAACCCATTTTTGATAGAGATGCTCGGTTTTTCAAAAGAGCAGTTTGTTGAAAAAGCCATTTGGGATCTAGGTTTTTTCAAAGACATCGTCGCCAACAAGGATATGTTTTTGGAGTTGCAGCAAAAGAGTATCGTTCTATATGAAAATTTACCGATTGAGACTGCCGACGGCAAAATGATCAAAGTCGAATTTATCAGCAACGTTTATACTGTTAACGATTCAAAAATCATTCAATGTTTTGTACGAAAGAACAGTGACCTTCCCGGCCACAATCATGCTTGAAAGGAATCGTAAAAAACCGACCCATGACGAAGAAAGAGGACAAAACCGGATTTGAAACGCTACGGCATAGAGCAGAAATACTGCTGAACAAAAGAGCTCCGCAGACAACTTTGCCCTCCTCTAAAATAGAGATGCGAGAACTCATTCAAGAGCTTGAAGTGCATCAGATTGAAATTGAGATGCAGAACCATGAACTGACCCTGCAACAGGGCAGGGCAGAACAAGCAATCGACAAATACACGGAATTATATGATTTTGCACCGGTTGGATATTTTACGCTCTCTCAAGAAGGAAAAATTCTTGAATTGAACCTTCTTGGAGCCAAAATACTGGGAAATGATCGAGCCATCTTGAAGCATAAACACTTTGTAAGTTTTGTTTCACCGAATAGTCAACCAATATTCAATCATTTTCTGCAAGAAATATTTCAAAGTCAAAAAAAAGCAAATTGCGAAATTGCCCTGTTAGCTAAAGGGGGTAATGAGGTTTTTGTTCAGGCATCCGGAGTTGTCACTGAGAATGGCAAAGAATGTCTGTTAACTGTCAGCGATATTTCAGCTTTTGATAAAATCCAGAAAGAACTTGAATTTAAAAATGCTCAATTAAACCGGGCGATCGCAGAAAAAGATAAATTTTTCTCTATCATTGCGCACGATCTTCGTGGTCCTTTCAATGGCTTTTTGGGATTGACACAACTTATGGTGGAGGACCTGCCAACTTTAGATATGGTTCAAATTCAACATATGGCATCATTGATGAGGAATTCAGCCAAAAATGTTTTCAGCTTAATCGAAAACCTTTTGGAATGGTCGCGCATGCAGAGAGGAATAACACGATTTAGTCCTGAGACCATTAATTTGTCTGAAAAAATTGAGAATTTAACTGGATCAGTTAAAGAGATGGCCACGAAAAAGCAAACTGAGATCGCATTAAAAATTCCAACAGATCTGATTGTATTTGTAGACCTCAATATGTTCAGCTCGACCATCCGGAACCTATTATCCAATGCAGTTAAATTTACTCCCCATGGAGGAAAAATAACGCTGTCTGCCAAGGCCGTGGATGCATCCGCTGTCGAAATTTCGGTGAGCGACAGTGGCATTGGAATGGATAAATTCTTTCTTGAAAATCTCTTCAAAATGGATAACTTTGTGAACAGATCAGGTACAGACGGAGAGCCAAGCACAGGGCTGGGTCTGTTGTTATGCAAAGAATTTGTTGAAAAAAACGGTGGTAAAATTTGGGCTGAAAGCGTGGAGAAAGAAGGAAGTACGTTTTATTTTACTTGTCCCATGCGCGATTTTCAAATTAAATAGAATATTTAATTTGAAAATCGCCTCAAAGCCTCTATATAGCAAACGATCGGATACATTTTCTCATCATACCAGAGGGCTGCAAAGTAGAGTCCAATCGGACTGGGTTTAAAGCCTCCGCTTGTTTGGTGTGCCAACCAATCAAATCCCGCTGCGCAAACTTCAGGGTGATGAGCAACCAACGCAGAAATGGCCAGGGAAGTCTCTTCAATCGTTCCCTGAATATTTTTCTGTCCACCCCAGCTTCCATCTTCATTTTGTTGTGCCAAGAGGTACTGTTGGGCCAATAAATTCATGGTAATCAAATTTTTCGCAAATTTATCCTTTACATAACTCTTGCTTATGCAATCTGTTAAATATACCGAAACCCTTGCGGTGCCATAAACAGGATTCCGATTTTCAGGCGTATTCTGGTTGCCGAACCACAGAGGAAGCCAGTGGCCATCTGTTGCCTGGGACTTCTGCAAATAAGCTACAGCCTTTGAGGCACTGGAGTCAATTTGATTTTTCACTTTATCAGGTAAGATGCTTGCCAATTTATCGATGACACTGATAAATGCCAGCAATGCATGACCGGTCAGGTCGGCACAGCTGCTGTCGAAAGGCAATTTCCCCCATCCTTTGCAAAACGTGGGAAAGCCGCCGTCCGAATTCTGCAAATCAATTAACCAGAGACAACCAAATACCAGGGCAGCCTGCTCTTCGTGTGTACCTTCATAAATTTCAAGCAAAGCCAGGATCGCGCCTGGAGTATCATCAGCATCAGGAACTGATCCGGTAAAGTTGGTCCACCCCCAGCCACCTGGTTGCGCTCCGTTGAATGGATGCGTCTCTTTGTATTGAATGTTTAACAGATGTTTCCTCAGTAAATTAAGCTTCTCCGCTGAAAGAGCCGATCTCAAATGAGGCCCCAGAGCCTTGACGGAAAGGGTGGTTACCCAAGTAGAAAGATTGGTATCAATGGGCCAACTGCCATCCTCCCTTTGCTGATTTTCAAGAAATTTTATCCCTTTCTTCACCACGATATTGTCTCTCTTACCACTTGCGATGAGGCACATCGCCACGAATCCGGTCAGCGGAATGGCTTCTAAAAATCCGCCACTCTCAGGCATTAGTGTAGTCAGCCGTCTGATAGCCGGATCCACAAATTTGCTTCTGAGGTATTTTGCCACTCCGATTTTTGGTTTCCGGCTGGTATGGATAAAAATACCTACTCCGATTAGCGCAGGTATCGCATAGCTCACCACCTGCAAATTAAAAAAGCGATACAACCGTTGAGGCAATAATGACAATTCGAAAGGGAGTTGGGGAATGTGGGAAGCGGCCTCTTTGGGAAGGACTCCGCAGATTATCAGTAAGGAGAGAATTGGGACGGAAAAAGTGTAATCTTTTCCGTAAAACTTCAGAATCGCAGCGGTTATGGTTTGCGGAGAAAGGGTGATATTTTGTTTGGTCAGGTAAGCCTCAATCGACTTTAAAAGTGGAATTCCCAATCCAATTGGTTGGCAATACTGCACAGCAGCATAGCAGATCAGACTTGTACTTACATTGCTTTGACTCTCCGGGGTATCTCCAAATCCACCATCAACATTGACATTGGCTGCTAACCAATTATACCCATTTGTGATTTTTTCGGCCTCCCCAGGCTTTCCGCCAAGTTTTAAGGCAACTATCGCTATCGCAGTCGAAAGGGCGCTGGAGGAGAGCTTTCCCTCCCAGAAACCTTCATTATTTTGTTCCTTCAACAAAATGGCACACATTTCATTGAACCGGCCATATAATGCTTCTTTCGCCGTGCTCATTCTGAAAGTTGTTTAAATTTCATCAGCTTCATTATCATTGTTCTTTAAACATACTCATTCTGCGAGTGCCCCCAAAGCCAAAAGTCCATAAAAAGTATATTCCACATCCGGTCCGGGATCCAACACGGTGGCGCAAAATCCGCCATCGGAATAGAGCGAATCAATGTAATTCAGGCCATCCGGTTTCATAATCCTGAGGTCATAACCCACAAATTTCAAGGCATACAAAGCCACTCCAGTAGAAAGCAGATCGCCTATTGGCGCATGTTTTACCGCGGCATAGCTCCCGTCATTTCTGTAAAACAAGTTTAGTACTGCAATTAACTCATCTGTTTTCCTTCCTAAGCTAGCCTGGATAATTAAGCTTGCTGAAGTGACAGAACACGGCATTTCGGAAGTTGACCCGTTTTTCTTCAATGCTTTTTGCAATTTGTAAAGTTGAAAATAGTCTTCGGTGTAATAACTGGTCAGGAGGTCTAAAAACAAAGAATAATAAGCATGCGGCGGCTCATTTTGCTTCTTTTCAAACGCTAATTTATCCCGCAGATTTGTCGGAAGCGTATCAACTCCAAAAAGTTTCACATATAAAATGATGGCACAATTCAGATGTACACCTTTCAGATCATCTGTCAGAACAATATTCTTTATGTAGTTCCTCAACGGAGGAATAACCTCTTGCAAACCAATGGCTTCGGCAACAAAAAAGCCAAAAAGGGTATAATATAAATCGCATCTCCCTCCCCTGTCGGAAAAACCACCAGCAGAGGTCTGTTGCTTTTTCAAAAATAGACCGATTTCTTCAATCGTTTGTGGATCAAATAGCTTAATGGATTTTCCCAGAGCATTTTCCAACGAATTTACCCTGATTTTAGTGAGGTATTTCCTTCCGGTAAAACTAAATATACTCTTTGAAAGTGTTTCCAAGGATCTCATGCAATGCCATTTTTAAGCCTATGTTTTGAAAGGTACCCAGGCAATCGTCAGATTTTTTGATATACCCTTTTAAAAGATTCTCTGCACACTGACGAATGTTGTATTTGTCAATCATTTGCTGGATATGGTCAATCAGATTGCCTGAGCGGGCTTCCTCAAACAATATTCTGTCTTCATCGGATAATTGTCCATACAGCATGGATATCAAAACAGATGGTTTGTAAATTTCAAGTTTCTCCACCGGATGACTGAAATCATCCAGATCATCCTTAATTTGGTAAGCGATTCCCACTGCATTGCTAAATTCTTCAAGAGAAGAAAGGGTTAGAGCATCCGCGCCACCGGCAATGGCCCCAAGCAATAGCGACACTTTAAAGGCAGTGGAGGTCTTGTATTCAAAAACTTTCAGGGTCTCCTCCAGAGATAGAATTTCGTGGTTCTTTAGTGACATCAGTTCAATTCCCTGTCCGACCGACAATTTTCGGTGGCCATTTGAAACCATTTTGATACATTCCTGAATGATTCCGGCAGGCAGACCGGTTTCAGTGATCAACCTGTAGCCTTCACCGATGAGCAAGTCCCCGATGTTGATGGCTACCGCAATACCGTAACGAGCATGTAGTGTTTCCTTCCCATAACGCATCTCATCCTCGTCTTCGATGTCATCATGGATCAGGGATGCTTTGTGGAAACATTCGATCGAAAGGGCAAGCCGATTTAAAGTGGCGGGTTCTACCTGATCGCTGAATGCCTCGTATGCCAAAAGCGTTAGAAGTGGACGCAATCGCTTTCCACCAGCTAAAAGTGACTCAAAAACAAGCTGTTCTGTGAGATTACTCGCAGGTTCGATGATTCGGTTCAGTTGCTCTTCCCCAAAAATGGAAGATGTTTTGTTTCTCAGATAGTTCAGATTAAGGATGCGAAACGAAGGATTTTCATCCAGTCGGTATATTTCCTCCTTGAACCATTCTGCATCGACAGATGTGTCAGAGCATCCGCAGGAAAGCAGGGGAATGCCGATCCCGGGGATGGAGAATTTGCTGGTAGAGGCAAACATTTTTTGCAGCACTTCCATACAGCCCACTCCGACGACAGCATCGACTTTGCCACTCTCAATCAACCGAGCTGCGATGGCGGTCCCTTCGGTTACGATGGCCACATAACCCAAATTTTCTGCTTCACGCAGGAATCTGGAGATGTTGCAATTGCCGCATTCACCGCAAAGCAGTCCCATCTCGTCCATCTGACCTTTGCACAACCTACTATTTTTCAAGCAATGCGGAAGCAGCAAAATACGCCGGTTGTAAGGAACTACATCAACAACAGGATGCCAGATCGCATTGCCGCAGCATACCATCACAAAGGCCCTCAGATTTTGGTTCCAGCCATATTCCTCCATCAGAATTCCGGCAAATTCAACAATAGAATCGTACGAAACCGGCGGAATAATATTTTTCTTCGAAAACCAGGCTTCCACCTCTTTCCGGATATTATTCCTGGTCTCCTTGTTAACCGGAACTTCAAGCGATAGTTCACTTTTCATACCGATCTATCTAATAATTTGAATTTCATTAATTTCCATATTTCTTTGTTTCCCTTCTGCCCCTCGACTCCGCTCGGGGACCAGTGCGCTGTTTCCCTTTTCGACCACTCCCCTAGTCTCCCTGTCTCCAAGTCCCCCAGTCTCCAAGTCCCCCAGTCTCCAAGTCCCCCAGTCCCCCAGTCTCCCAGTCCCCCAGTCTCCC
>CAIRSO010000178.1 GCA_903881215.1 uncultured Bacteroidia bacterium | reverse complement strand
TCCAGCTCCCGGATGCGGTTGTTGGTCTCAACAATTTCTTCCGGTTCGATGTAGGAAGTACGTCCTGTAGCCGATTCGTCGTGAACAATTCCCCTGATCTTCCTTTTGTTGCTTGACAATACAGGTATAACTGCTCTTCCATCCCGGATGGAAATGGTCACTTCCTTTTCAACAAGTCCTTCTGCCTGGGCATGTTTAAGGATTTTAGCCATAATTTTGGATACGCCCGATTGAAGCGAGAGAATTTCTCTTCTGATTTTCACCAATTCAGGGGATGCATTGTCCTTAATCGTACCATTTTTGGTAAGAATTTGGTCAATCCTGTCATAGAGAAACGGGAAGATCTGGATACCTCGAACGACAAGATAGAGTCTCGGAAAAAGTTCCTGCTCTTTCTCTTTAAAGAAATTAGCAATAGCCCTTAAGGTTTCAAGCGATCTTTTTAAATCGAAAAGCTCAAAAATTTCCAGAAAAGTTCCCTGGATCCTGGATTTTCTCAAGACCGACCTCATGTCAATAAAATAGCCAGTCGGGAAATTTAGTTCCTCACGAAGGATTTTTTGAAATTCGACCGTCTCATCCAGTTGCTTTTCAATTGCATTAGCATCAGATGAGAAAGCACAGGAAATAGTGTGCTCTTTGCCCATTTCACTCAGGCAGCGACTGCTCAATAATTCTCTGATCTTGTCAAAGCCAATCTTATTTTCGAAATTTTCAGGGTAAATGTTCATCTGGGATGTTGATTTCGATGTAAAATTAGCAGAAAACAGTGGGAGTACAATCCACTAATTGATTTTTGATCAGAAACCAATTTCATCCCTAAAGATATTTTTTGTTTAACTTTGGTTCAAAAAATAATTTACCATGGTTAGGATCCTTAGCAAATTCATTTTACGTATGATGAGATTTACGACAGTTGGTGGAGTTATCCCTGAACCAAAAGCCATTGTCTTGGGCGTTCCGCATACGTCAAACTGGGATTTCATCATCTCCTTTTTATTTTACCGGGCCGTCGGAGGTAAATCGAATACCATGGTTAAGAAGGAGTTTTTCTTTTGGCCAATGGGATATTTAGTGCGTTGGATGGGTGGAATTCCTGTTGACCGATCAAAAGGGGCCAGTCTGATTAAGCAGATCTTGTCAGAATTTGAAAAGCGTGAGGTGATGCATCTGGCTATTGCACCTGAAGGGACTCGTAAAGCGGTATCCAAATGGAAGGGCGGTTTTCATACCATTGCGCGGGTAGGCAAAATTCCTGTTTACCTCGCATTTTTCGATTGGGGCCACAGACAGATCGGATACACCGAAAAAATTGAGCTGACTGATGATTTGCAGGCAGATCTCAAACGAATCAGACAATGGTACAAAGACCACGGTATTGTGGGTAGAAATCCGGAAGGAATGAATTACGGTGATGACCTGGATTAATTAAATTTGGTAATAATTCATCATGGGAATGCTTCGCTTATCATTGGTTCAATTTGATGTAGCCTGGGAAACACCGGATGCTAACAGATTAAAAATTGAACACTTGCTTGATCCATTAAAAGGAAAAACTGACTTGATTCTCCTTCCCGAGATGTTTACAACAGGCTTTTCGATGAATGCAAAAGAGCTCGCCGAAACCATGGAAGGTGAAAGTGTGGGATGGATGCATTCTCAGGCAAAAAAAAGTGGAGCGGCTATCGCCGGAAGTCTCATCATCAAAGAAAATGACCACTTTTTCAATCGGTTTCTCTTCATAACACCGACCGGTCAGACCCATTATTACGACAAAAGACATTTGTTTTCAATGGGAGGAGAGAATCAATTTTTTACCTGTGGAAGTAAAAAAGTAGTGGTTAACTATTTTGGATGGAAGATTGCCCTCTTCGTGTGCTATGACTTACGTTTCCCGGTCTGGTGTCGTTCAATAAAAGATGCTGATTTAATCTTATTTTCAGCAAATTGGCCGGAAAAGAGAAAGATTGTTTGGCAATCGCTTGTCCAGGCACGTGCTATTGAAAACCAACTCTACGTTGCCTGTGTGAACAGAACAGGACTGGATGGAGTCGGTATTACCTATGCAGGTGAAAGTATGGTCATAGATCCCAAAGGCCTTGTGGTCTGTGATTTGAGCACCACAACCGAAGCTGTTGATACTTGCACAATCTCATTGAAAGAGCTGAACAGGTTTAGGGAAAAATTTCCTGTTTCGGGCGATGAAGACCAATTCGAGATAATCTGCTGACCTACTCTTCAAATTTATTCCAGTACACTGACTGATCAATCGATTTCCTATTCTTTTCGGGTCCGGCTTCAAATTCCGGATATCCAATTGGAATCATGGCAATTGGTTCAAAATTGGAGGCTAACTGAAACAAATCTGCACACTTTTCAGCATTAAAGTGGCAAATCCAGCAAGTTCCTAAACCAATTTCTGTTGCAGCCAGCATCAGGTGATCGATGGCAATGGCAACATCAATATCAGTATAATCCTTGCCATCAGTTGGTCGGTGCCAGCCTTTGTCATGATCTCCAATGGCAACGATACAGGCAGGAGCCGACTTAAACCATTCGCGATGGTAACAGCTTTGGAGCTTGGCTAAAAGAATAGGATCATTTACTACGACAAATTTCCAGGGTTGAAAGTTGACAGCCGAAGGTGCTAACAAAGCAGCTTCAACAACTTGAATGAGTTTTTCTTTTTCAACAGGTGTTGATTGATAGCTCCTTACTGAATACCTTCTTTGGGCAAGCTCTTTAAAATTCATAATTTATTGGTTGGTTTTTGCATGGTAAATTTACGAAAGTTTATGAATTCTGCTTATCTAAATTTAATTGTATACTTTTGCAGTCCGTATTTTTTTAGTGTAAAAGAGAACATAATATAGCATAAAAATGATCACCGTATCGAATCTTTCCATCCAGTTTGGCAAAAAACCACTTTTTCAGGATGTCAGTTTAAAATTTTTGCCCGGCAACTGTTATGGGGTAATTGGTGCCAATGGTGCAGGAAAATCAACTTTGCTGAAAATTATTTCAGGTGACCTGGCATCAACAAAAGGCGAGGTGTTGCTTGGATCAGGCGAACGCCTGTCTGTTTTAAAGCAGGATCACTTTGGTTATGAGGAGTCAAAGGTAATTGATGCTGTAATGATGGGCTTTGCAGAGCTATGGCATATTCTTAATGAGAAAAACATCCTCTATGCTAAAACTGATTTTACAGAAGCCGATGGATTAAGAGCCGCTGAGTTGGAAGAAAGATTTGCCGAAATTGACGGATGGAATGCTGAAAGTGATGCAGCTTCCCTGTTAAGCGGCCTTGGAATAAAAGAAGACTACCATTACCGTTTGATGAAAGAATTGAGCGGAAAAGAGAAAGTAAGGGTACTGCTGGCTCAAGCCCTCTTCGGAAAACCGGATAACCTGCTTTTGGACGAGCCAACCAACGATCTTGACCTTGAAACCGTAATGTGGCTGGAAAATTACCTTGCCAATTATGACAACACTGTTTTAATAGTTTCACACGACAGGCACTTTTTAGATTCAGTCTGTACCCATACGGTGGATATTGATTTTGGTAAAGTTCAGCTTTTTGCAGGTAACTATAGTTTCTGGTACCAATCCAGTCAGCTGGCACTGAGACAGCAACAGGCCCAAAATAAAAAGGCAGATGAAAAGCGGAAAGAATTGTTGGAGTTCATTGCCAGGTTTAGTGCCAATGTTGCCAAATCAAAACAAACCACCAGCCGCAAGAAGATGCTGGAAAAACTTAATATTGATGAGATCCAGCCTTCAACGAGAAAATACCCGGGTATAATTTTCTTACCTGATCGTGAAACAGGCAACAGGATATTGGAGATCAAAGGATTGTCAAAGAGCATCAATGGGGAAGTATTGTTCAAGGATTTGGATTTTAACGTGGAAAAGGATGACAAGATTGTCTTTCTGTCTAAAGACCCCAGGGCTATGACTGCTTTTTTCGAGATTATCAATGGTTTCGATCAACCCGATGCAGGCACTTTTCACTGGGGGCAAACCATTACGCATTCATATCTTCCACTGGATCATTCCAATTTTTTTGCCAACGATCTGAGTCTTGTAGATTGGCTGGCGCAGTTTTCAGACGATTCCAGCGAAATATACCTGAGGGGCTATCTTGGTAAGATGTTATTCTCAGGAGAAGAAGTTTACAAAAAGACCAAAGTCCTATCTGGAGGAGAGAAAATGAGGTGCATGATTTCACGCATGATGCTAAAGAATGCGAATGTCCTGATCTTTGACAATCCAACCAACCATCTGGATTTGGAGTCAATACAAGCTTTCAACAATAACTTAACTACTTTCAAAGGAAATATCCTGATGGCCTCCCATGACCATGAATTTATTCAGACAGTAGCCAATCGCGTCATTGAATTAACCCCCAAGGGAATCATTGACAAGATTACAGAATACGATGATTATATATCCAACGACGAGTTGAAGGAGAGAAGGAAAACAATGTACGCTTAAGTACCTCAAAGAAATACAGTCAGATCGCATTTTTTTCAGGGATACTTGCTTGTAAGCTAATAATTTCTCATCTTTGTTGACTAACCTTCAAAAGTTTCGCTAGGCTTACTTCGTCCTTTTTTTACCTTAACACTCCTTCATTATGCTTTCTGTTGTTGTGATAGATGATGAATTAATGGCACTGAACTTATTGGCTTATCTGCTGGATAATTTTACATCCATCCAGTTGAAGGTTGTTGGAAAAGCCATGAATCTTACTGACGGAATTGAGTTAATTAAACACACACAACCTGATTTGGTCTTCCTTGACATAGAAATGCCTGATGGAAATGGAATGGAGATTTTTAAGCACCAACTTTCTCAAAAAACCAAAATTGTACTCGTCACTGGTCATGATCATTATGCAATTGAGGCAATCAACAAATCAGTAGCAGGATATTTACTTAAGCCTGTTAATTTTCTGGACTTACAGGAAATTATAAAGAAGGTGGATAAAATAATTCGTTTGGAGCAGCAACAGCTTGAACTAGAAGACCGAATCAATATTCTCGGCACTGCTGAGATCCCTGGGAAAAACCTGATCTTCGATGTAGAAAGTGGTTTTGTGATGGAAAACACCAGAAACATTGAGTATTTAACTGCTGATCAGTCATATGCGACGATTTACACTCATGCAAAAAGAGAATTTATGGTCTCCAAATCACTGAAAGAGCTTGAATCTTATCTGCCAAAAAATCAATTTTACAGGACTCATAAATCCTATTTGGTCAACATTTACTACATACGGAAATTTGTGAAAACAGGTGAAAGCTATGTACTCTTGAAAAGCGGTGCAAAAATTCCTGTTTCAGTTAGAAAATCATCTGTAATATTCAACGAAATTAAACAGATGTTGAGCCAGGAAGATTCTCTGCACTGATTTCTCATAAACACCCATTTAGTTGATTGATTTATTGTTCTTGTTTAAAGAATGATAGAATTTTGCATTTTATTTCGTAAATTTGCACCCGACCCTTTTCTATCAAAGGAATGTGTGAAACATGTAATAAAAATTAATAGTTGTGTAACATTTCTCCTCTGAAAAGGAGTCAACTTTGGGCAGATTTTGGTTTTTAAAGAAGGAAAATTATAAAATTTAAAAAGATGAACATGAGAAAGATTTTTTATTTGTTACTTATTGCGGTTATGTTTTCTACAACCGGATGCAATCGCAAGGAAATTGCCAGATTACAAGCTAAGAATGACAGCTTGATGATGGCCGGCAGTTCTAAAGATGCAAATTTGGTTGAGTTTGTTGATGCATTTAACTCTATTCAATCTAATCTGGATTCTATCAAGCAGAAAGAGATGATTATTGATAAAACTGCCAAGGGTGGTTTTGAAGTGAAAGGTGATCGAAAGGAACAAATTCAAAGCGATATCAATTACATCTATTCTTTGTTGCAAAAAAACCGACTTTTGGTTGCAGATCTTGCATCGAAATTGAAGAAATCCAACAAGCATGTCGCCGAACTTGAAAAGATGATCGAAAATCTTAACAAGCAAATCACTGAAAAGGATGGACAAATTGCTGATCTGAAGGAAGAACTTAACAAAATGAACATCCAAGTTCAGAACCTGAGCACAGAAGTAACTAGTTTGAACACGAATGTTGCTAATTTGAGTAGTGAAAACAAAGAGAAGCAACGCGTAATTGAGGCAAAAACGGCTGAATTAAATACTGCTTATTATGTCATTGGAAC
>CAIRSO010000177.1 GCA_903881215.1 uncultured Bacteroidia bacterium | reverse complement strand
TATTATTTTGACGGTACAAACCGCAAACCAAGATACTACCAACAAATTGCAGTAAACAGAACAGTTGAAGCCATTGCCAACGGACAGAACCGAATTATTTTGGTAATGGCAACAGGCACAGGAAAAACCTATACGGCTTTTCAAATCATTCACCGACTTTGGAAAAGCGGAGCAAAAAAACGTATTCTGTTTTTAGCCGACCGAAACGCTTTGATTGACCAAACTCGCAGAGGCGACTTCAAACATTTTAAAGATAAAATGACGGTAGTAAAACACCGACAAATTGATAAAAGCTATGAAATTTATTTGGCTTTGTATCAAGGTTTATCGGGCACAGACGAAGATGCAAATGTTTACAAACAGTTTTCGCCTGACTTCTTCGACTTGATTGTTATTGACGAGTGCCACAGAGGAAGTGCAAAAGAAGACAGTAGTTGGAGAGAAATTTTATCCTATTTCAAAAACGCTACACATATTGGTTTAACAGCAACTCCAAAAGAAACCAAAGAAACCAGTAACACCGAATATTTTGGTGACCCTGTTTATACATATTCCTTGAAACAAGGAATTGACGATGGTTTCCTTGCTCCATATCGTGTGGTAAGAATTGGGTTGAATGTAGATGCCGAAGGTTGGCGACCTGACCAAGGCAAAACCGACAAAGACGGAAATGAAGTTGAGGATAGAGTTTATAATCGCAAAGACTTTGACCGCAGTTTAGTAATTGAAGAACGAACAGAATTAGTAGCAAAAAAACTCACGGAGTTTTTAAAAGGTTACGACCGTTTTGCAAAAACCATTGTGTTTTGTGTGGACATTGACCACGCTGAACGTATGCGAACTGCATTAGCAAAACAAAACGCTGATTTAGTTGCCGAGAATTACAAATACATAATGCAAATAACAGGCGACAATGATGAAGGCAAACGGGAACTAGACAATTTCATAAATCCCGAAGAAAAATATCCTGTTATCGCCACTACTTCTGAATTAATGACAACTGGTGTTGATGCACAAACTTGTAAGGTAATTGTGTTAGATGCCAACATCAATTCAATGACCAAGTTCAAACAAATAATTGGTAGAGGAACTCGAATCAATGAAGAATACGGAAAATTATATTTCACAATTCTTGATTTTAGAAATGCAACGGATTTGTTTGCCGACAAAGATTTTGATGGTGACCCAATTCGTGTAAAACCAGTTTCGCAAGATGAAGATTTATCATTGGTTGTAATTGAAGAAGAAGAAAACACCGTTACCGTTTTAGATGAAGCAACAGGCGAAGAAATTGTTTTTGAAAAAGCAAAAATTCGCTATCCTGACGGCTCAACATTAGATGGCAATTGGGTTGCTAGAGAACCTGATGCCAAAAGAGAAAAAGTTTATGTAAATGGTGTGGATGTTTCCATTTTGGTGAGCCGTGAAATGTATTTTGATCAACACGGAAAACCAATTACAACAAGTTTAAAAGACCATACAAAAGAAATCATCAAAGAAAACTTTGCTTCGCTTGAAGACTTTTTAAATAAATGGAACACCACCGACCGCAAAGAAGCAATCATTGCAGAATTGCAAGAACAAGGCGTAATGGTTGAAGCCTTGTATGATGCCGTGAACAAAGAAGTGGATTTGTTCGACCTGATTTGCCACGTTGCATTTGACCAACCGCCATTAACACGACAAGAAAGAGCCAACAACGTAAAGAAGCGAAACTACTTTACCAAGTATGGCGACCAAGCAAAAAAAGTATTGGAAGCATTGTTAGACAAATATGCTGACGAGGGAATCACTAACATTGAAAGCATTGAAGTTTTGAGAGTAAATCCGTTTGATGAATTTGGTTCACCACTAGAAATCATCAACGAGTTTGGAAGCAAAGAAAAATATTTGCAAGCCGTAAAAGAATTGGAAATTGAATTATATAAAGTAGCATAAATGAAAATAAGACAAATAATTGATAAGATTGACGAAAACCAACTTTTCGTTCCAGCATTTCAGAGAGAATATGTTTGGAAAAGAAATGATGCAAAAAATCTAATCTCATCACTAATAAAGGACTATCCCACAGGAACCATGCTCACATGGGAAACAAACAAACCGCCTGAACTGAAAGGAAATTATAAGTACGATGAAAACAAAGGAGCTGTAAAGATTATTCTTGATGGTCAGCAACGAATTACAACCTTGTATATGTTGATGAAAGGTTTAATACCACCATATTATACAGAAAAAGAAATCGAAAATGACATTAGAAATCTTTATGTAAATGTTGAGACCGTTGAGTTAGAATATTACAAGGTTAAAATGATGGAGAATAATCCACTATGGGTTAACATCACGGATATTTTTAAAGGTTTAGTTAGAGAAAGAGACATTACAGACGAATTAGAGAAACGCAATAATGGCGAACGACTTCCTAGAGAAAGAGAAACAACTATTTCAAATAATATTATTTCAATTAAAAGAATAGAAGATAGAGATTTTTTAGAGCAAATAATTCCAGTAAAAGCAACCATAAAGGAAGCCATTGACATTTTTTATATTGTAAATGCAAGTGGTGTAAACCTAACCGATGCAGAATTGGCTTTAGCTCAAATCTCAGGTTATTGGCCTAATGCAAGAGATTTATTTAAAAAGAAATTACAAGACTTAGAAAAACAAGGATGGGTTTTTAAACTTGATTTCGTTGTTTATGCCTTATTAGCAGTGACCCACAAAATGGGTTCAAAAATGGAAAAACTCCATACTGCTGATAACAAAGAAAAATTAATGGAGGCTTGGAAAAAGTTGGACGGGTCTGTCCTCGATTATGTTTGTAATTTATTGCAAAGTCAGGCGTATGTTGACCACACAGATGAAATCAACTCTGTGTATGCACTCATTCCTTTGATTGCTTACACATTCAATAAACCAGATGGAAAGCTGAATGAAGAAGAGATTAAAAAGACAATAAAATGGTTTTACTATTCTCAAATAAGAAACCGTTATATCAGTCAGTTACCACAGAAATTAGACAAAGACATTGGTATTGTCAATGACAATCCTAATCCATTTGATACCATGCTTGCATTAATTGATGAAGAAAGACCTTTAGAAATAAAAGCTTCTGAATTTATTGGCAGAGATATTCGTCACCCGCTTTTTTCTTTAATGAAGTGGTATTTCAAAAGTAAAGGTGCCGTT
>CAIRSO010000176.1 GCA_903881215.1 uncultured Bacteroidia bacterium | reverse complement strand
ACATATTTCCTTTACTAATATTGAGTGCCATAATTTTGTTGTTTTTAAACACATTTTCATCCATGGACTGATTAAAGCCCACGGATAATGTGTGTTGTGTTAAGATTTTTGATTTTCTAAATAGATTATATATCGTATCTCTCCGCTATGTCCCTCGGTCACTTTCAACTTTTTGTAGTCAGCCCAGGCACGAAGCCAAGAAGTCATTTCCCGCTGTTTGAGCCTTCCTGAATATTCCGGATATGCTTTTACAAAATTATCATACAGCTTTTTTTTATCGTGCTGGATGTCTAATCCAAGTCTATTCTCAGCCCAGTCAGGGAATTCCTCGCAGCTTTTGTTGATTAGCTTTGTAAGACTCAGGTTGATGGGTTCAGAAACCATCAGCCCGTTTTTGAGAAACACCTGGAGGCAGCAGAACATGGTGTTGTAAAAATGGTTCCAGTCCTCAGGTAGCCAGTCATCAAAAAAGTTTCGGTTATACTTGTCCCTGGGACTGTAATCAGCGGAGAAGGTGCCAGATACCTCGAACTCATGCATTCGGCGCCTGTTACTACTGCTAGTTCCATTGATGGCATAGTTTGTTGTAAGAGCTACTTTTGGTGAGCGTTCGAATGGAATGAATACATTATTCTTGTATTTCTGTCTCACGTGCATACCTGTGCTCATCATTGGAAAAATTTTCTCAAAGTCAAAATTCTTATTTACGTCATCAAAGAGAAGTAGCTCTGAGTTTAGATCCACAGATGAAAGTGCAAACCATTCTTTTGAATCCCAGGATTTACCATCAATGATCGACAGGTTACGCAGTTTCCCAATGGAATTTATAAGTAGGGTCTTGCCAGAACCACCATTAGGTTGACCATTGACGTAAATATCCATCAGGATGACAGCTTTTGTCGTTGCCGGATCCTTATACCGGTGAAGTAAATACCCAATGGCAGATGCCAAAGAATCGAACCGTGCTGCAGATTGCTCTGCGTCTTCAACCGATGTTAGGTCGATAAGAAACTTCATGAAATCAGATTCTTGTTGTAGCTTGTCTATATCAACCGGACAAAAATCTATCGGGATTATGCTTTTTCCCCAGAAATACTGATCAATGTCTTCATAATTCAAAAATTGGATATTATCCTTTCCGATATTAATCACACCATTTCTGAACGGAAAGAAGGCGCTTTCTAATGTATCAGTGTTGAATTCCAGCCTTAGGGTTGGAAGCAGCCTCAAATTTCTATCAGAGAACAATGATGTACTTTTGTGAAGCGAGTCCAATATCGGTCCCGCCTCACCTTGATCCTGGGTAGACTCAAGAATGTATTTCTTTGTAATGTCTAGCAAGAAACCAACGTTGATTGGGACGACAATGTTTCCTTTGATCAGAACAAGAATTGGCTCCGAATTCTTGTGGTTTAAATCATCAGGGAAGTAAAGGCCTATGCCTTCACGTGAAAAGTATTCAAAAAGCAGATGCGGGATAATTTGACCCTTTCCGCCCCAAAAAACAAATAAATTTGGTATTTTTGTTACCATGATAAATGATTTAATTATTAATTATTTTGAGTAAAAATCTGCCCTGAAAGCGCCACACTCCAGGGCAGATCTTAGTTTTACTTAAGTCTCATTGGTAAAAAGCGGAATGCTTCACCATTATTGGTCTGAGTCTCTAACAGTCTTAATTTTGCTACACGAGCATATTCTTTTACCCATTTTTTAAAAGACACCATGTCAATAGGGGGCTTTTCATGACCAATAAAATCATTTGATTTTTCAAGCATTTGATCATAATAATAGTTCCTGTCAGGTTCAGTCTTGTCGTGTAAGAATTGTACAAAAAGATCCCCTGCCTCGTCTTCCAAGGTATGGATACGTTCGCGTGTTGCGAGGATACCACCATCGTGGGTCTCCAGAAAATTCACTAATCCTGGGGCCAAATAAAATTGAGCCACATCCTCCAAGATGTCACACAGTGTTTTCTGCTCCCGTTTCTCTATTCCCGAATCGATAAAAAAGCCAGACCAGCCATCTTCTTCAGGGGCATTGAATGCAGAGAACTTGTTTACTTCAAGTTCATTTAAAGGGACAGCAGAAATGATGCAGATTACAACATTCGGACATTTCCCAAGAATAGATTGAATTTTTTCTGCCTTCCATTTAGTCACATTTGTAAAGAGCAATAAGCGAATATCAACAGTAACATCATCCGCTACAATATCGGGACTTGCGAGGTCGAGCTCACCTAAAAATTTTGTTGGAACTCTCTCAGCTATACCTCCCAACATTGTAGTTATGTGAATAATATCATGGTGTGCTATAAAACCGTTGGCTGTATTTGAGAGGAGCACCACTCGTCTGTAGAATTTTTTTAAAATTTGTTTCATTTTGTAATAAATTAATAATGAAAATATTGAGTGTAAATTGGTGCCAAAACGAACCCTTTGAAAAGCTTCGAATGAGAAGTTGAAATTGTCTCATTGGAATCAATAAAGGCGCTTTCTTTGGCTTATTCAGTTTGAAAACTATTTACACTTTGCTAAAAATTGCTGGCGGTGTTCGGGTGTGTAATAAACCCGTCCACCGCGTTTAAAGGAACCTAGTCCTTGTTTCCGGTAATTGGCTGCTGTCCGCTTGCTTATTTGCCATTCCTGCATTAGTGTAGCATTGTCCCAGTTAGAATTTGCGGTTGTGGCCTTCTTGTCTAACTTTTTGAACAAGTCCTCTAATGCAGTAATTCTTCGGATAAGTTGCTCCAGCTGAAAACCAATGTCCCGATTAACCATTGGCGATCTCCTTTCTTCCAGTCCTACTGGCTTCCAGCGCAGAAATAATTTCGTCCTCGCGGTAGAACCAACTGGCCCCCAGCTTGTAAGCAATGATCGACCCATTAATCCGCATTGTCTGCAAAGTGCTATCCGAGATGCCTAGCATCTTCCTCACGTCTCTGCTTCGGAGCCATTTGGTTGGCCTGTCAGCAATTTTATTCACCTCAATAGCGGGCAGGTGAGTACCATTAACACATCTTTCCATACATTATTTTTTAAATTATGCATCGAAAGTATGCTACAGATGTGCAGGTAATATTTACCTGCATTTTTTACAATTATATATCTGTATT
>CAIRSO010000175.1 GCA_903881215.1 uncultured Bacteroidia bacterium | reverse complement strand
TTATTTCCATTTCCCGGTGGATCGTTGGTTGCATAAACAACATAAAGGTTTCCCCGATGGGTACCATAACTGTTGTCGGCGGCAATCATCGGGTAGGGGCGGGTTCGCATTCCCTGTACAGAGTTTCTTCCACTAACATCTGTGCCAACGTACTTGGCATACTGTTTACTGGATTTAAGCTGAAAAGACTGACCCCCATTGGTTGATTTATAAAAAGTATAAGTAGAGTTGAAGGCGCTACCGCTGTTTGTAACCACATAGACGGAACCTCCCTGAACACCTCCTTCCGGTCCTACACAAACCATCATGCCTGGCAATGATTGGGTTGATGGTGTAAACGTATTTGTAAAGCTAACACCATGATTCGTACTCCGGGCAAAATTTCCGCCACTATTCGATGTCATAGTTGTATAAACATAATTTGCATAGGGCCCTGCCGTCTGGTCGCAGGCTAACCAGTTTTTATCAACCCCTGAAATAGCTGTCACCGGAGCGCTCCATGTGGCCCCATTGTTTGTTGATGAAATGACCTTGCACCCGGTGATGTTACCGTACATGTTTTCATAAAATAAGTTTCCCAGGCTATCGTAGGCAACCACCGGGTCACCCTGTACACTGGTTCCGAAATTGGCAGCATGTATATACCAGTCTACCCCATTTTCAGTATGATGCGGGGCATTGGTATTATATGCTGTAAAATGCCAGGCTGGTTGAATGGGATTTGCGGCCATATTATTTTCTGCAAAATCAACGCCCAGGCTATAATTATCCCAATTACCAATGGTTATTACAGAGGAGAGGGGAGCAGCCGGATTTCCGGAACCTCCTTCACGGAGATATTGAGGAATCTGATCCAGGTTGGGGTTATCCAACTGGCTCTGAGAATATAACTGGTTTATCGTTAATAAAAAGAACAATAAACCGAACGAAGTAAACATTTTCATAGTGAATAATTTAAGATTAGTACTACTGTTTATTTTTACATACAAACGTACAAATAAACTAGTGGATCAGCAAATTAAATCTTTAAATGGATTAATGAAATGGTATTATCTTTGTGAAGATCGGTGTAACCTTTATAAAACACACCGTCTAAACCCTGCATGAAATACCAGGATGATAACCACTACATTGATCAGGTGCTCGGGGGTGATATTTCTGCTTATGCGATATTGGTTGCCAAACATAAAAACCTTGTATTTTCTATCGCTCTCAAAATATTGAATAACAGGGAAGACGCCGAGGAGATTGCCCAGGATTGCTTTTTAAAGGCTTTTCAGGCATTAAAAACCTTTGAGAAAAAGTCCAAATTTTCGACCTGGCTCTATCGTATCGTTTATAACGCATCAATTTCAAGAACAAGAAAAAAGAGGCTTGAACTGATTCCAATGGATGATTATATAATTCATAATTACACGGAAGATGATGTTGCCGGTGGCATTGACGAAATTGAACCGGAAGAACAAAAAGTAATGATTGAACATGCAATGGAGCGCTTAACTGATGATGAAAGCCTGTTAATAACCCTTTTTTATAAAGGAGAAAATTCCATTGAGGATATCAGTAACATTACCGGACTTTCGATGTCTAACGTTAAAGTTCGATTGCACCGAATCAGGAAAAAATTACATGATGAACTTGCCCTCATGATGAACAGGGCATTGAACTAGGAGGATTAATATGAGAACGGATGATTATTTACGCGAATTAATAGAAAAAAGTCGGCTCGAAAGCCCTTCGGATGATTTTGTCGAGCATGTTATGTCAAATATTCAGTTGGCCCCTGATGAAGCGCCTGTGAAAAGACCATTTTACCTTTATTTTAAAACAGCAATTCCATATGCTGCGGTAATGTTGGTTTTAATATTTATTTTTGCTACTTCTGATCTGCCCTTTTTCAATTGGATTCCCGGGAAGGAGTATTTTCTAAAAAGTCTGTTTACAACTTTCGGATCACTGTTTACCACGATGTACAATGTCTTTGCCTCAAAGTATGTTTCTTTGGGACTACTTATCGGATTTTCTGCTGGTTTACTTTTTATAATTGACCGTTGGTTTAGCCGGCAATCATCGGTGTAACAGGAATCCTACACCTTAGGCTGTGATTCTTTCCATCGATCTTTGAAGCTCTTGGACGCTATTTTAGGAAGGGTTCTGCGTTCTCCCCACATTTTCCTGCCAAACTTGTTTATCATCTTGTTTTTCAGGC
>CAIRSO010000174.1 GCA_903881215.1 uncultured Bacteroidia bacterium | reverse complement strand
TTGGAATAGAACTGAAGTAGGGGATAATCAGGAGGCAAAAAAAGAGGTTAAAGCGTTCGATAATGAAAATGTATTCACTACTCCAAAACCAGAAAGACTAATCCAAAGAGTTATTCAATTAGCCACTAATGAAGGCGATTTTATCCTTGACTCCTTTCTTGGTTCAGGCACCACCGCTGCCGTTGCCCATAAGATGAACCGCAAATGGATTGGGATAGAGTTGGGAGAACATTGTAGCACCCATTGTCTGCCCCGCTTAAAGATGGTTTGCGATGGGACAGACCAAGGGGGTATTTCGAAAGCTCAAGTGTGGAAAGGGGGCGGTGGATTTAAGTTTTACGGGTTGGCTCCAAGCTTGCTCAACAAGGATAAATACAACCAATGGGTCATCAATCCCAATTACAATGTGCAGTTGCTTGCCGCTGCCATGGCCCGTCACGAGGGGTTTACTTATTGCCCCAGTGAAACCGTGGTTTGGAAACAGGGATATGCCACGGAACATCATTTTATTTTCACCACCACCAATACCATCACACCTGATGTTGTTGAGCAGATATTGGGTGAGATGAAACCGGAAGAGAGTTTGCGGATTTGCTGCGTTGCCTATAAAGCGGAGTGCAGTGAAATCAGTTCAAGGATTGAAATCAGGAAAATACCTGATGCCATTCTGGGTAAATGTGAATTTGAGAAGGAGGATTATTGCACCGAATCAAATATCGTTAACATGCCAATGGATCCGGACCAACCGGCTTTTGTCCCATCATATGTAAGTCCGGAAGTTAAACCAACTCCCGTAAAGCTAAAAAAGGAAGATCCAACACAATCTAAATTGATGTTTTAATTGCAAAATATATGGACAACATCAAACTGTTTGAAGAGAAAAAAGTAAGAAGTCACTGGGACGAAAAAACAGAAACATGGTATTTTTCTGTGGTTGATGTCGTTGAAATATTATCAGGATCAGATAGGCCAAGAAAGTATTGGTCAGATTTGAAATCCAAACTTAAAAAGGAAGGAAGTCAGTTGTCCGAAAAAATCGGACAACTGAAAATGCTTGCGTCTGATAGGAAAATGTATGTCACCGATGTTGCAGATACAGAGCAATTATTACGATTGATTCAATCCATACCCTCTCCGAAAGCCGAACCATTTAAACTGTGGCTTGCAAAAGTAGGTTACGAGCGAATGCAAGAAATTAGTGACCCTGCACAAAGTTTGGACAGAGCCAGAGAGAATTGGAAAAAACATGGAAGAAGCGAAAAGTGGATCCAGCAACGGATGACAGGACAGGAAACCCGTAATAAACTAACCGATTATTGGAAAGATACCGGAGTTAAAGAGAAAGATGAATTCGCAATGCTCACTAATATTATTCATCAGGAATGGACAGGACTAACAGTAAAGAAACACAAGGAACTGAAAAACCTGAAAACTCAGAATCTTCGCGATCACATGAGCGAAGCAGAATTGATATTCACAGCATTGGCAGAACTATCGACCCGTCAAATAGCAGAAGCTGAAGAAGCAAAAGGGTTGCAAGAAAATGCCAAAGCCGGGAAAAAAGGAGGTTCGGTTGCCAAAAATGCCCGTAAAGAATTAGAAGCCAAAACTGGAAAAAGCGTGGTGACAGGAGAAAACTTTCTACCGCCAGCAATAGAAAAAAAGGGATTAAAAACATAAGATTTTACTCTGCTGTCCTTTGCCAAGAACTTTGCGGCTCACTGCGGTTAAATAAATCGCGAGATTCGCAGAACAGACACAGTCAAGAGAAAAGAATGAGCAACCTAAACTAAAGAAATGAGCCGAACAACCGCATTCATTGGAAACACAATGAGTCTGAGGGAACCTCTCAAACAAAGCCTGGAGGTTCTGGAAAACCTTTTGATCAAAAATGATATCTTAAATGACACAGAACTTTCTGTTAAAGAAAATCGGGTAAAAGAAACGTATCAGCTATTTGAGGAATTTGAGCGTAATTTCCCTTCTGTTTGTTTCTCCATAGCAACCGGTATTGGAAAAACCCGGTTAATGGGAGCGTTTGTGACCTGGCTGGTCAAGGAAAAAGGGATTAAGAATTTCTTCATTCTTTCCCCTAACATTACCATTTACAACAAATTGAAAGACGATTTTGGGAACAAAGGTGCGGCTAAATACGTCTTCAAAGGGCTACCTGATATCTCCGGCAATGCCGTGATCATTACCGGTGAAGACTACGAAACCAAGGGAATCAAACCATCAGATGACTCTATACAAATCAACATGTTCAATATTGGCAAAATTAATGCTGATGTTAAAACCACCACCAAGGATGGGAGAACCTTGCTACCCAGAATTAAAAGGTTCAGGGAAACCTTGGGGGATAGTTACTACAATTATCTGGTAAACCTGAAGGACCTGGTGATCATCATGGATGAATCGCACCGGTATCGAGGGGAAAGAGGGATGGAAACATTGAACGAGCTGAATCCGATCCTTGGCATAGAATTAACGGCAACACCTATTGATGCCAAGACCAATCAACGGTTTAAAAATATCGTTTATGAATATGGATTAGCCGATGCGCTAAAAGATGGCAAGTACATCAAGAATCCGGCAGTTGTTACCAGAGCAGATGCAAATTTTAGTGGGATGAAGGAAGATGAAATTGAGAAGCTCAAATTGCGTGACGCCATCCAGATGCATAGGGATACCAAGATTGCCATTCAAAATTATGTGGCCGACAATGACTTACAACCTATAAAGCCAACCATCCTGGTTTCATGCAAGGATACAAGCCATGCCAAACAAATTTATGAGTATGTGACTTCTGACGAGTTTTATGAGGGTGATTTCAAAAATAAAACGATCCAAATTGACTCTACCAGCAAATCGGAGGAGCAGGTAAATCAATTGCTGACTCTTGAGAAACCTGACAATCCAATAGAAATAGTCATCCATGTGGATATGCTCAAAGAGGGCTGGGACGTATCAAATTTGTACACTATTGTCCCCTTGCGTGCCTCCAATGCCTTGACTTTGATTGAGCAAACTATTGGCCGGGGATTGCGTCTACCCTTTGGTGGTGTTCGCACCGGTGTCGAGAAAGTGGATATGCTC
>CAIRSO010000173.1 GCA_903881215.1 uncultured Bacteroidia bacterium | reverse complement strand
TACAGTGATCTGAATTATCAGATCAGTTACTGGCGGACGGCTTCACAAATTGAAGTTGATTTTATATTAGGGGATCATGAAGTGGCCATAGAAGTAAAATCGACAGATATGGTTAACAACAGACATATCAAGGGATTAAAATGTTTTGCCGAAGAGTATTCAGTAAAACGGCTGATCGTTGTAAGCAATGATCCTTATCCCCGTCAGATAGAGAATGTTACCATCTTACCATGGAGAATTTTCCTTGACCAATTGTGGGCAGGGGCGATAATTTCATGATTGAGGAGCGTTTCCCAGGTCATTTTTCCCTTAACAAAAACAGTATTTTTGCTTATCAATTTATGATTACTAAAGATTATGAACGAAAAAGTACAAGAGTTCCGAGATTACAGGGCTAAAATGAATGAAAAAATTCTGTCAGCCGACAACAAGGTGATGAAACGGATCTACAACATCGATACCAATACTTACCTGGAAGGAGCACTATCCACCAAAACAAAAGAGATGCTCGGTCTGGTGAGTTCGATGGTGCTCCGCTGCGACGACTGTGTCAAATACCATCTGGAGAAATGCCACGAACAAGGAGTAACCACAGAGGAGCTCTTCGAAATTTTTGCGGTAGCAAATTTGGTTGGTGGCACAATCGTCATTCCTCACACGAGAAGGGCTGTGGAATACTGGGAAGCGTTAAATGAATAAATTAGAACTTCTTGCTCCTGCGAAGAATCTTGAATGCGGTATCGCGGCGATCCGTCATGGTGCCGATGCGGTGTACATTGGTGCACCTAAATTTGGTGCCCGGGAGGCAGCGGGAAACTCAATCGGGGAAATCGAAAAACTGGCTGCCGAAGCCAGAGTCTTCAAAGTCAAAACATATGTAGCCCTCAACACGATCCTTTACGATCATGAGTTGGAAGAGGCAGAGAAAATCATTCGGCAAGTATACAATGCCGGAGCCGATGCCCTTATTATTCAGGATTTTGGCATCCTAGAAATGGATTTACCTCCCATTGCCCTTCATGCCAGTACCCAGGCCAACAACTTCACGGTAGAGAAACTTAAATTTTTAGAAGCGGTTGGCTTTGAAAGAGCCGTCCTGGCTAGAGAGCTTTCCCTCGATCAAATCAAGGAAATTAGGGCAGAAACAAGTATCGAACTCGAGGCCTTTGTACATGGTTCGCTCTGCGTTAGTCTCAGCGGACAATGCTTTATGAGCCATTCACAGGGAGGCAGAAGTGCCAATCGGGGTGCCTGTGCGCAACCCTGCCGCAAAAAATATTCGCTCACAGACGCCACAGGTAAAATCATTGTGGAGGATAAGCACCTTCTCTCGCTCAAAGACCTCAACCGTGCAAACTCGATCAGAGAGCTGGCTGCCGCCGGAATCACTTCGTTCAAAATTGAGGGTAGATTGAAAGATGCAGACTATGTAAAAAATATAACGGCTTACTACCGCGAAAAGCTTGACCTGCTGTTGGAAGAGAAACCTGAATTTAGTCGGGCCTCATTGGGAAAAACCACTTTCTTTTTCACACCCGATCCTGTCAAAACTTTTCACAGGGGAGCCACCGACTATTTTCTGCATGGTCGGCAAGAATCTGTTGCAGGTGTAAATAGTCCAAAATCGACTGGCGAGGAGATCGGTGAAGTGTCCAGGATCACAAGAGATTCGTTTCAGATTTCAGGTTCTGTAGAAATCGCGAACAACGATGGACTTACTTTTATCGGGCGAAATGGGGAAAGCACAGGTTTAAAAGTGAACAAAGTTGAAAACGGATTTATTGTTCCGGACCGGATGAATGAAGTTTTCGTCGGAGCCAAAATTTTTCGCAATTACGACCATTTTTTTCAGATGGCTTTGGGAAGAAAAACTGCTGAACGAAAGATTCCCATTGATCTGGAACTTGTACCTGCCCTCGACGGATTTGCCTTAAAGGCGACCCTTCCGCCCGCCCTTGAAGGATTTGCTGTGCGCGCTGCTTCCTCAGACGCACCCCTCACCACTGCCCCTAACATGGTGACCGCAAGGGTAACCCATACCCTGAAAATGGACAAAGTCCCGGCCAACGATCCTGCAAAATCGCGCGAAAATATCTTGCGCCAACTGTCCAAATCGGGGGATACACCTTTCCTGGTAAGGGATGTTGATACCGGTGGCAATGAGCAGTATTTTTTCACAGCGCAACAATTGAACGAACTAAGACGTGGACTGTTGGACCAACTTATCGGCAAACTTTCGAAAAGAGAGATACCTGTAAATCCTTCTGTCAGAGATCGAAAGAACATGAAACCTATGTCAGTAATTCCAGATGCAGATCCAGTCCATTTTCCTTCCGATTCCTTCCACTTCGAAAACAATATCAGCAACCAACTGGCCATAAAATTTTACCGACGGCATGGGATCGAAAACCCGGAGTTGGGTGTTGAAAGACGGATAACCACCAATCGATTGCAAGTGATGATCACAAAACACTGCCTGCAGCACGAATTGGGATTCTGTCCTAAGTTTGGCGGAACTTTTCCATCGAACTTCGCTTTACCCTTTACTTTGAAGGAAGGAGAAAACCATTTCGAACTGGAATTTGACTGCAGAAATTGCATGATGAGGATTTTTAAATAGGAAATTAAAGAAAAATGAAATCGCCATGATTTGCAAATCACCAATCGAGATGATTATAACCTCGTGGCTATTCCAT
>CAIRSO010000172.1 GCA_903881215.1 uncultured Bacteroidia bacterium | reverse complement strand
CGAATGATCTTTTTGTAAACGAACTGCTGATACAGTTTTTTTCTATTTTGTAAACGAACTGCTGATACAAATTTGTAAACGAACTGCTGATATATATCAGCTAATCGCTAACAGCTAATCGCTTTTGTTCACATAGAAAATCGGATGCAGAGGTTATCTGCACCCGATTTTTTTTAGATTTGTAGTCAGATATCAACTACTCAACCAAATATCTGATGCCGAAAAATAGCGAAATCGAATGGCAGGTTATTCTGAATCCGCATGCCGGAGGAGGGAAAGGGGCTCACGACCAAAAGAAGATTGAACAATTGCTGACCAAGGCAGACCTCAATTTCCGGCTGTCAATTTCTGAATATCCTCGTCATGCCATACAATTGGCAAAGGATTTAGTTTCGGCAGGTGCAACCCATATCCTGGTTGCCGGAGGCGACGGCACACTAAATGAGGTAGTGAACGGCATATTTCTGGCAGACTGCAAGTCGCTCGATGAGGTCACATTGGGCATGCTTCCGGTTGGTACCGGCAACGACTGGACAAAAACATTCGGGATACCGGACAATTACCAGAAAGCCATAGATATCATCATAGCTAACAAGACAGTACTACAAAATGTTGGTGAGATAACTTGCCTGTCCGAAGGCAAAACATCGCAAAGATATTTCGTGAATATCGCCGGTTTCGGATTTGATGCCCTGGTGGCAAAAAATGCCAACGACATGAAATCAAAAGGCATCACAGGTATCCGGGTTTACATTCAAAGTTTATTGACCGGCTATTTCAATTTCAAAAGCAGGCAGGCACAATTTATCATTGACGGTGCGACTCTTCAGGTGAATCTTTTCAGTGCAAGTATCGGACTAGGGAAGTTCAATGGAGGCGGGATGATGCAGGTACCGGAAGCGAACCCGCTGGAGGGGCATTTTCACCTGACGGTGATTCGCAACATAGGTATCTGGGGGATACTAACCAATTTTAAAGGTCTCTATTCAGGAGAATTTATCCATGACAGGAGAGTTTCAACGCATTCGGGAAAGGTTATTGAGATCAGTTCGGGTTCTCCGCTCCCGGGCGAAGCAGATGGCGAAACGCTGGATGCCGGATCCTTTACAGTTGGCCTCCTTACCAGAAAGCTGCGGGTAATTTATGGTTCGGATAAATTTCTGGGTTTAATTGGCGCAACTGTCTAGATAAAAGGAACTCAATGCAGGACGTACCGTCATTGCGAACGGAGTGAAGCAATCTGCCGCTAACTCACTCAATATCAATTTTTTTCAGCTTCTTCAAATACACTTCATCAATCCAGGCACCTAATCCAATGGTTTCCGGAACTGTCACAACTCCGTGATTATCATAGGTGATTCCTCCCGAAACAGGATCAGCTGTGAACATAAGGGGAGTATCGAAATCGCAATAAATGATGCTATCGCTGGATAGTGCCAGATGCGCAGCTGCTGTAAAAGCCAACCTGGACTCTAAGAATCCTCCCACCTGAAGATGCATCCCGGCATCCTCTGCAATCTCCACTATTTTCAAGGCATTGAAAATTCCTGATGATTTCCCGAGTTTGATGTTGATTTGGTCACATGCCTGAAGATCGATCAATCTTTTGGCATCGTGGTGATCGGAGCAAGATTCGTCGGCCATTATTTCGATCGGACTCTGCTTCCTGACCAGAGGAAGCTCCATGAAATTCCATCGTGGAATGGGTTCCTCACAATGCTGAATATTAAATGGCCCGAGTGCTTTCAAAGTAGCAATGGCTGTTGCAGTGTCCCAGCCCTGGTTGGCATCAATGCGCATGGGTATCTCCATTCCAACCGCTTCTCTGATCAGTCGAATCCTTTCAACATCTTTCTCGCAACTTTCACCTAGCTTCACTTTGATGGCCTGAAATCCATTCTCTTTAATCAGAAGAGCATCTTTTACCATCTTCTGTGCATCTCCCAAACTAACGGTGTAATCTGTCACCAGAATCTTATTGTTTTTGCCACCAAGAAAAGCGTAGAGCGGAAGTTTTGCCTGTTGAGAAGCCAGATCGTACAGGGCCATGTCAAACGCACTTTTGATGCTTGAGTTTCCGTAGATGACCTGGTCCATTTTTGTGATACATTCTTCAATATTCACAGGATCCTCTCCAAGCAGAATCTGAGCCAGATATTGTCCGACAACCACGCAGGTATCCATACTTTCGCCGTTGATTGGCATAAACGGACTGCACTCGCCAAATCCGACCAGACCGGTGTCAGCTCTAATCACTACGACCACATTGCTGGCATAATCAAAGGCACCCAAAGAGATGACAAACGGCTCTTTGAGCTTGATTGGCATTCGGTAGATCTCAATACTTTTTATCTTCATGGCGAAATTTTAAATAAGGGTTCAGGTTGCTTCGTCGTGCCTCTATTTCTTCTCTCCGGCGGTAAAAGTAGTCCAGGGCTGGGAAGGCCGGTCGGCAAGCATCCCCTCTAACCAGTAATACTGAGGATGTTCTTCCAAAAACTTCTTTCCGTCAAAAGCCATGCCGCAGGCTGATCCCCACCGGGCATCAAATGACATTATTTTCGCCATTGCCGCATTGACAACCTTTCCATCGACGGTACCCTCCGGACTGTAGGGAATATCCGGACCAAAAGGTTGTGCATCGATTTCCCAATGGCCACAAAGAGTACGACCTCCCGGATTATTTTTCTTCAGATAACTGTCATAGTGATCTGCTTCAAAGGCTTTGGCCAGTTTAAGATCAATTTTCCCGGCATATTTTTTCATGAGTTCCTTCCACCTTACCCGACGTGCAATGGAAGAATATTTGATGTTGGTTTCATCCTTTTTTGTTTCAAAACGTAGCAATTTTAGATCCTCCGCCACATTAGAGCCAATAAAATAGCCCTCCTTTTTCTTTTCGAATGCCACCTGTTTCAATCCAAGTTCCAATCGTGCAATCTCGTTGGTATTAATGTCTCCCAGTAACCAGGCATTGGCATAACCTCCATTGTTTCCACGCTTCATTATTTCGCACCACTCCTCAATAGACGAGGCATCCTGCGTAGCCCGGCGCATCCGTGAAAACTCAGGAACTCCTTTGGCATCGAACGGAAAAAATTCACCAATGGTCGTTTCTGATCCCACCAAACCGGCATCGGTAATAAAGAAATCGGTCTCACTATGGATAAAACCGGCGACTGACTGCATCAGAATGCGGTGTCCTTTTTCGGGAAGAATATCAAGGATGATGTTGCACATTGGATTGTGGTACAAGTCCATGGTATTGTGACCCAAAACGATATTTCCATCTGCTGTCATGCTACCTGTTGCAATGAAGGAGCTGCATGACTCTTTCGGATGTTCGTCAGAATGAACCTGAAACAAGTCTTTCACTGTAGGCCACCATGACCCAATCAGTTCAGCATAACCATTGAGCCCAACCATTTCGTTAAGGGTTGCAGTTATTCCGGCATATCGCAAACCCTCTACAATCCCTCCGAGCTCTTCCAAATTTTCGGTATCCACTTTGGAAGTAAGAACCTCATCTGCTTTTTTTACATACCACGACCATTCCAAAGCCGTTTTATGCTCCCATCTGGTTCTCAAGAGACGCAGATTTTCATTGATTTCTGCTGCCATCAGGTAACCATGCTGAAATCCACGGTCCCTCGGACTCCCTTCGATATGAAGATAGATCCAGCCGTTTTTTTCGTGCCTGTTAGCCTTGGCTAAAATTCTGTTTTGATCATTGCTTAACTGGTTGATTGTTTGGCAATGACCTAATGCACTCAGGAACAATACCGAAAGTATCAGCAATAGTGATTTTTTCTTCACAGGATATTGATTTTAGGATTATTCTTCAATGGAAAATTTTAATTCAAAATTTGGTCTGCTACCAATATTTTCAGGAACCTCCTTGTTAGGAATGACTATCCTAATTCGGGTTGAATCATCAAAGCTGCGTAAAGCTGCTTTGATTTTTTGCATCCGTATTCGGCTGATATTTTGTTGAATAGAATCAAGTTTGTGTTCACCTATCAAAAGGCAACTCCCAGTTACGGTACTTACTGTATCGCTATTCAGTTTCGTCTTAAGAAATGATGAAAATTTATCCTGTTCCTTCCGGTAGTCAAGCCCAGTTGCTGCAAGAAAAAGTTTTCCTGTCTCATCGACAGCAATCTCTCGTTTCTCAAGGTTTACGTCGTTGAAATAATTCATTTCGACCTTCATATCGGGCTTTTTCCTTTCGAGTTCGGTGTAGAGTTTAATCCTCCGTAAATGTGTCTCGGTCAAAGTCGTATCCCGGTAGTTAAATTCAACACCTTTCACCTCTTTGGGTTCGACGCCAAGCAGTCCTGACAAAGCAATAAAAGGAGACGCAACGACCTTGACAACAACATTTTTCAGGGTGGTCCAGACAAGTTTCCTGATGTTTGTTTTGGGATCGTTCAAGTCGCCGGTGAGGGGTAAATCGAGGATAATATCTCCATGCAGGTCTTTCAAAAGATAAAGGGCCATTTTTAGAGGTATATTCATAATGCCGCCGCTTTTTTTGCCCAAAGTAGCATTTCGGATGATCAGTTTGTTCTCACTATTCAGCTGTCTGTTGGCAATCACCGTTTTCCCTTTGTAATACATATTCCCAAGCAAAAATGGGTAACCCATATAATGCGTTGAAAAAATATTCAAATCACTTAGCTGGAAATTGGTGATCACATAATTGACTTTCAATTCATAAGGATTTGACGGATTGATGAGAT
>CAIRSO010000171.1 GCA_903881215.1 uncultured Bacteroidia bacterium | reverse complement strand
TCTCTGCGGATATTGGCCTCAAGCAGATATTTATCGGCATAACCATAATTTACCCTGCCAAACTGCGATACGATTGCACTTTTTGATATTCGGCTTTCATTTGCAATCGTGGTAGGGTCACCTGCCGAAAAGACTCGGATGTAATTTGACTCATAACGACCTCTTGAGGTCATCATCCAATCGTAGGTATTCTTTTCGGTACTAATTCCAGCTAAAGCATTGATATTGTGCTTTCCAATCTTCCTTTTGTATGACAATTGCAGGTCGGGATTTAACCGGTAACTCTTGGTTGATTGTTCCTGGAGTCTTCCAAAACCATAATAATTGGTCATACCTCCAAGTGTTTCCGTTGAACTTGGATCGTCCAGAATTTCCCTGTATCTCCAGTTTCTCACGATAGGTCTCCCATACCATCCCATGTGATTATTCAAATTTAAACTTGATGAAAAATTTCCCCTTAACTTTAGGTCTTTAAAAATATCCCATTCAACAAACATATTTCCAACTATATTATTATTCAATTGCCGTACATCATTAGATTCGTATTCAGCGAGTGGATTGCCACTTTGCACCTGCCCTGTAAATGCCATTGTTTTAAAATCGGGTATTGCTAAATAACCATCATCTGTATAAGCCGGGTTGAGGGGAGTTCCCCTCATAATGCTTAACAACGAATTATCGTTGATACTTCCATTAGGTGTCCTTTGATTTCCATAAGTGAAACCGAAGTTAGTTCCCATCTTTACCTTAGGTACAATTTCAGTTTCAAGGTTTATTCTTGCCGTAATTCGTTGATATTGTCCGTCTAAAATTATCCCATCTTGTCCCATGTATCCAAGCGACATAAAGTATTGAGTTTTTTCAGTTCCACCTCTGGCACTGATATTATGTTCCCTGATAACCCCTTTTTTAAATATTTCATTGAACCAATCGACAGAACATGCATCGCGGTAGGATGGAGTCCTGTATTGCTCGATTACTTCGTCACTAAATGCTGTTGATAATCCGGAATTTTTTCTTGCCTCATTCATTAATTTCATAAATACTTCCGGATCTTTGATCATTTGCGGCTTGCTTTGACGGGTTATTTCGGAGATTGAATATCCGGCATCATAAGTAAAGGTTGGTTTTTTGTCGGAAGATCCTTTTTTAGTCGTAATCAGAACAACCCCATTCCCCGACTGAGATCCATAAATAGAGGCTGATGCTGCATCCTTCAGCACCGATATTGATTCGATATCATTCGGATTCAACATATCAAAATCGGGTGAAATTACACCATCAATCAGGATAAGAGGAGCCGTATTGTTTAAAGTGCCTAATCCCCTGATGGTTATTTGTGCCCCATCTGCGCCTGCAATACCTGAACCCTGAGCTACATGCACACCTGCAATCTTTCCAGATAAACTCTGTGATGCACTGGTGATTGGCTTGTTTTCAATGGAAGCGGCACTAATTGTACCAACTGCTCCGGTAAGGTTTGCCCGTCTCTGAGATCCATATCCCACAATGACAACTTCGTCAATTTGTTTTACATCTTCACGCATTACTACATCAAAATAGGATTTGTTGGATAAAGGAATGACTCTGGTTTCAAAACCAATGAATGAGATGACCAGATTTGTACTCTTGGCAGAGGTTGCCAATGTAAATTTACCATTGGCATCTGTATTCATCCCAGTTGTGGTTCCTTGTATCGACACCGTTGCGCCAGGTATCGCCAAGCCATCCGCAGACTTGACTACACCGCTAATGTTTCTTTCCTGTGCACTTCCGACTATGCTCAAGAAAAGCAGAATAAAAACTACGAGATTTTTCTTCATACAAAAGTTTTAATTAGTTTATGCAAAATTCGCCTTTAGCAGAGATTTCATAGGGTCTAAAATCGTAAAAGAAGAGGTGAATCTCGTAATGAACAGTTATTATTTACTTTTAATTCTTTCTCTTCTTTAAAATTACAATGTCACTCTCTATGCTAAAATTGGAAAAGCGATTTTCAATATGGTTAATATGAGAAAATACAGGGCCTAATTTGTTTAAATTTATAAATATCGTGGAAATTATAGCATTATTTCCCTCCCGTCATTTTTTTGAGTTTTGCCAGGAGTACTACGTCCATCTTTAATAATCTTCATCATCAGTGTGTTTAGTGTATTTACAATTTCCGGATATTGATCGCAAAGGTTTTTTGTTTCAGCAGGATCTGTTTTCATATTGTATAACTGTAACGGATGTAAGGTTGATATCACTTTGCCATCTTTATCTGGACTGGGATAGCTCCATCCACCCGAGCAGGGTGAAAACAATAACTTCCATTCACCTTTTCGTATGGTAAAATTTCCATAGATGGAATGATGCACAGTCGCTTCTCTCGTGTATTTTTTCTGTTTTTTATCCAGTAGCAGTGGCAGTAAATTAAAGCTGTCCTCACCCTCACTATCCTTTAACCGGTAATTTATTACATCTGCAAAAGTTGCCATAAAATCGGTCAGGCAGATTGTTTGCCCTATCTGATGCGGCTTCACTTTTTCAGGCCATCTCACAATACACGGAATCCGGTGTCCGCCATCAAATAAGTCGGATTTAGTTCCTCTGAATATGTAGCTTGGATTGTGTCCTTTTGCCAATAATTCATCAAAATTTGCGGAAGGGCTGCACCCATTATCGGATGTAAAAACAACTATTGTATTTTTACTAATGCCTGCTTTGTCAATAGCCTCCATGATTCTTCCTGTCATCGCATCCACCATTAGCACAAAATCACCATAATCGTTAAGACCCGATTTCCCTCGAAACTCCTTAGAAGGCAAAATGGGTGTATGTGGAGCAGTCAAGGCCAGATAGAGAAAAAAGGGATCTTTCATTCTAGATTTTTCTTCTATGTATTTTTCTGCATGGCTGATCAGATTAGGTAAAGTTTGTTCATGGTCAAAGTCAGATGCGGTTGGCCCTTTGCGCCAGAACCCCATTCCATCACGTTCTGTTAATCTATTTGGAAGTGCCGTTGGCCTGTCATTTTCAACATAAACATAAGGAGCCATATCCAATGATCCTGATATTCCATAAAAATAGTCGAATCCTAAAGTTGTAGGACCATTTTTTATTGGTTTATCAAATCTGACATTTTCGTTACCTTTTTCAATATTGTTCCAATCCCATCCTAAATGCCACTTCCCAATACAACCGGTGTTGTAGTGTTTCTCCTGTAGCATCGCTGCCATCGTTTTTCTTTGCTGTGGAATAAGAGGACGGCTATACCCCCCTAAAACTGCACTTTTAAGGGTTGACCGCCAGTTATACCTTCCTGTTAAGATACCATATCGGGTTGGGGTGCATACTGCCGAACTGGAGTGAGCATCGGTAAAAATGACACCTTGCCTTGCCAGCCGATCAATGTTTGTGGTTTGAATTTTGGAATTCTCATTTAGTGCCGACACATCACCATACCCTAAATCATCAGTAAGGATAAAGATAATGTTGGGATTTTTGTAATTACCAATTGAATTTGAATAAGTTGTTGGGATACAGGACACAAAAGCCAAAGCTGATAAAACAAAATTTTTCATAATCATCATTTTAAAACTTAAATATATGATTTATTAATTTTTAAGACTCCTCTTCGTTATCCCGGTATTGATCGCTATTTTAAGATCACTAATTTTAGCGTCT